>JACZRJ010000058.1 GCA_022574795.1 Patescibacteria group bacterium
CAAGTGGTGAGCTGACAGCGTTGAGGCCAAAGCCGACCAGCATCATGGGACCATACTTGTAGCCCGAGTATTTTGGATTATTCCAAAAAGGAGAGATCATGCTGGTGTAAGGATTTTTATGATCTTTAAAAAGCATGGTTGTGGCTTCGGCGGTTATTTGTCCAATGTCGACCTGCGCTGGCTGGGTCAGCAGCGGGATAATCGTTGGTGCTTGATTCATTATTATTATCACCAGCAGGATGCTTAAGGCCACCAGCTCGAGTTTGGTGGTTAGCGCCGAGGTTGGTGGTGCTTTGGGTGTCTTGGCTAGGATCAAGACAGTGGCAAACATGGCGAGGTAGGCCAAGAATTTTACCCAAGGATGACCCCAGTCGTAGTTCTCAAATAAGTTGACGAGATAGACAAAGCCAGCCAGCAGGCCCAACGGGAGTGCGCTGCGGTAGATACTTGTGATTGTGGTTGGAGGCGTTTGGTGTGAGATCATGAGTATCAATCTTAATTCTACAAGACCAAAATCTAAATAGAACTCCCCCGCCGTTTTTTTCTCAGGCTGGTAATGGAGTCGCGGATTGAGGCAGCCTTCTCAAACTCTAGGTTCTTAGCGGCCAGTTCCATTTTAGAGCTCAATTCTTTAATAACTCGGTGGACCTCGTCGGCAGGGATGTCTTTGAAATCAAGATCAGCTGTCGGGGTGGTTTGGTTAGTCTGCCAGGTGTCGCGCACCGCCTTTTTAATGGAGCGAGGGGTGACGTGATGCTTCTTATTGTACTGAGCCTGAATGGTGCGGCGGCGATCAGTTTCGTCCAGCGCTTGCTGCATGGAGCCGGTGATGCGATCGGCATACATGATGACTTGGCTATCGAGGTGTCTGGCTGCTCGCCCCATGACTTGAATGAGGGCAGTCCTTGACCGTAAATAGCCTTCCTTGTCAGCGTCAAGTATTGCCACCAATGATACTTCGGGTAGGTCCAAGCCTTCACGGAGCAGGTTGATGCCGACCAGTACATCATAGGTCCCCTGCCTAAGATTTTTGATAATTTCTAGGCGCTCTAGGGTATCTATATCGGAATGGAGATAGGCTGCTTTGATACCTGATTCGGTGAGGTAGACGGAGAGCTCTTCAGCCATTCGTTTGGTTAGGGTGGTAATCAGTACTCGTTGTTTCTTTTTGATCCGGTCTTGGGCTTCATTAATGATGTCATCGATCTGATGCTTTAGTGGTCGGACTTCAATTGCGGGATCGAGTAAACCGGTTGGGCGAACCAGGAGCTCGACAATTTGTTGGCTGACATTGTGTTCATATTCTCCGGGAGTGGCGGAGACCAAGATAGTTTGCTTGATGCGATCTTCGAATTCACTGAATCGGAGCGGACGGTTGTCTTTGGCAGAAGGCAGACGCCAGCCGAAGCGAACTAAGCTATCCTTCCTGGCGGTATCGCCGCCAGACATGGCGCCAAGTTGTGAGATGGTCATGTGTGATTCGTCGATGAAAGTTAGGAACTTCGAGCCATAGGAGTGGCGGAAGTAGTCAATCAGGGTAGCTGGCGGCTCGCCTTTAGCCCGGCCGTCAATGTGGCGGGAGTAGTTTTCGATACCGGAGACGTAGCCAATTTGCTCAATCATTTCTAGGTCATAGTTGACTCGCTCTTCGATGCGTTGCGCCTCAATAGCTTTACCTCGCTGCTTGAAATACTTGATTCGCTCGACGGTTTCCTGGCGGATGGCACTGATAGCACGCTTCATATTATCTGGCGCAGCAATAAAAAAGGTCGCGGGAAAGATGGCGACTGACGTTGGTTTGGACAACTCGTTATTGGTCAGGCTGTCGAGATAGGCCAAGCTCTCCAAGGTAGTGCCCAGAAATTCAAGACGGACGATTTGATCCTCACCGACCAGATGGATATCGATCGTGTCTCCGCGCACGCGAAAGGTGCCGCGCGTTAGGTCGAAATCATTTCGTTCGTACTGGAGTCGAGACAATTGCCGCAGGAGCTGCGCGCGCGGCAGCTTTTGGTGGAGCTTAAGCTCGATACGCAGATCGAGAAAATCACTGGGGGCACCCAAGCCGTAGATGCAAGAGACTGAGGCGATGACAACAACGTCGGGTCGGGTCAGCACGGCCTCCATGGCGGCGTGGCGTAAGCGATCAATTTCATCGTTAATGGCGGCGTCCTTCGCGATATAGGTGTCGGTGCGTGGTAGGTAGGCTTCGGGTTGGTAGTAATCGTAGTACGAGACAAAATATTCGACAGCGTTCGTGGGAAAAAATTCCTTTAGTTCATCAGTGAGTTGTGCCGCTAGAGTCTTGTTGTGGCTAATAATTAGGGCGGGACGCTGGGTTTTGGCAATCACTTGCGCCATGGTGTAGGTTTTACCAGACCCGGTGACGCCAAGCAGGGTTTGCTTGTTATAGCCGCTTTTTAACCCCTTAACCAATTGTCTGATGGCCTTCGGTTGATCCCCGGCTGGTTGATAGGGAGCGACAAGTTTAAACTTGTTTGTCATGGGTATTGTTTACACTATAAGCTTAAAGTATGATCGCAAGATTGAGTGGTACTGTCGTTGACCGGGAAGATAAATCACTGGTGGTTGAAGCTGGCGGCGTAGGGTATCGTGTGGCGGTGTTGTCGAATCTTCAAAATAAGGTGGCTGAGGGTGATGAGGTTAGTCTAAGAACATATCATCATGTGACTAGCGATGCGCAACAGCTCTTTGGTTTTCTGAAGCAGGAGGATTTGCGCTATTTTCAATTGCTCCTGACGGTTCCGTCGGTCGGGCCACGGACGGCCATGAATATTTTGGATGTAGCCCCGCCACGGACCTTGGCTCAGGCCGTGTCCGACCGCGATATTACCTTGTTGACTAAGGTTTCAGGAGTTGGTCGCAAGACCGCTGAGCGGATTTTGATTGAATTGGAAGGAAAAATCACATTGGGTGAGCAAGGTGCTGGCGTTTCCGGTGGGGTGCAGCACGAGGCCATCACGGCGCTGGTTAGCATTGGCTTTAGTAGTGCTCAGGCGCGCGAGGCTGTGAGCAAGTTGCCGAAGCAGGTTACAACCGTTGAAGAGGCTATTAAGTACGCGCTGAAAGAGAAGGTGTAACGTTTCCCGAAGCCTTGCTTGACATTTAGAGCACCACGAGAAGAAAGTTGCGGTGATGGAAGATACCAGGAGCACTAGGAGTACCAGGGACAACCCGAGAGCTGCCCTGGCTCAGCGTAGCTTTTTGCAGTCGGCGCAGTGGGGCGACCTGCAACAGGAGTTGGCTGTCCCCTCTTGGCAGCTCTCCTATCAGGGTGCTCGGGCCTTGGTGGTGCGGCGATCGTTGCCGGCGTTGGCCCAGTGCTGGTTGTATGTACCACGAGGTCCGTTGTTGGTTGCGGTAGTGCCGAAGGCGGCTGAGGCTTGGTTAGGGCTGCAGCGGCAGTTGCTTGAGTTGGCTCGGGAACAGCGAGCTATCTTTATTCGTATTGAGCCGCCGGCCGGCTGGCTGGCTGGTTATCGTCCAGGCCAGGGTTGGCGGAGGCTAGCCCACAGTGTTCAGCCTCGCTGCACTCAACTGATAGATCTGACAAAATCAACAGAGGCTTTACTGGCTGATATGCACAGCAAGACTCGTTACAACATTGGTTTGGCCGAGCGTAAAGGTGTGGTGGTCAGATTTTCTCGTGAGCAGAGCGATTTAAACACCTGGCTGGCGCTGGCTCGTGAGACCAGTACCCGAGATGGCTTTAGGATTCACTCAGAGGTTTACTATCGTGCTATGCAAAAAACTCTGGGCGAGCACTTCGAAATTGCCGTGGCTGAGTATCAGGGCACATCTCTAGCTGCTAATCTGCTGATCTCCTATGGTGACACGGTTTATTATTTGCATGGGGCTAGTGCGAACGAGAACCGGGAGCTGATGGCGCCACATCTGTTACAGTGGTCAGCGATTAAGCGAGCAAAACTTACCGGCGCGTCGCGCTATGATTTTTGGGGGGTAGCACCAGCCCAGGCAACGGCCAGCCATTCTCTGAGTGGCGTGACTCGCTTTAAGCGTGGTTTTGGTGGTGGGCTGGTTGAGTATCCGGGTGCTTACGATTATGTATTGCAGCCGCTCAGGTATTGGCTTTATCAGACAATTCACTGGTGGCGAGCACGGCTATGAGTAGGGCCTGGCAACAACTAAAGAATATCTATCACTATGGCCAGGCGCATTTTTGGAGAGCCTGGTATCGGTGGCCTGATCGAGAACTTACGATTGTAGGAGTCACTGGAACCAATGGGAAGACGACCACGGCAATTGTCTTGGGTTCAATTATGCGGGCGGCGTACGGTAAGCAGAAAGTTGGCCTCTTATCAACGGAAGTTTTTTGGTTTGGCGATCGTGAGGAAGATAACAAAACTCATATGACTTCAACTGACGCTCGCTTAGTGTATCGCCGGTTACGACATATGCGAGATCAGGGAGTCGAGCAGGTCGTGATTGAGTTGACCAGTCATGCTCTGGATCAACATCGGCTGGCTGGGCTAGCTCTTAGGGGTGCGATTCTGACTAACATTACTCATGAACATCTCGACTATCATGGTTCGATGTCCGCCTACGCCAGGGCCAAATCTCGCCTGGCCCGGTATTTGCTTCCGGGAAGTTCACTGGTGATGAAGCAGGGTGATGAGTGGACCGATCGTTTGGCTAAAACACTGAAAGCTCGTGGCCTTGATCCTGCGCTCGTG
>JACZRJ010000059.1 GCA_022574795.1 Patescibacteria group bacterium
CCATATATACTCAGCTCACTTCGTTCGCTATTTGAGGTTTGCATGACACCATCCTTTGTTTTCATGGTTGGATTCACTATCGGGCTTCTATCCGGCCTCCTTCTGGCCTTGGCGCTTAGATTTCTGGCGAAGAATGGGCCGCCGCCCAAATGAACATCAAACACGGGTCCAAAAAGCGGCCCAAGCCTCCCGCTAGGAAACGCAATGCCAAAATCTAAAATTTTAGGGCAGCTTGTCAAAAAGAGCACCGCGGGCAAGAAGACCATCCGGCTGCTGAAAAAGACCATCACCGATCTAAAGAAAGACAATGCCGCTACCCGCGCCCGCCATCCCCGGGGGTCAAATGTTGATCGCTAAGCCGATGGCTGGGTCATTAAATCTGGTAGCAATGTGTATGTGATGCAGAATGGCGCTCGGCGCCTAATCACGTCGCCGGCGGTGTTGAATGCCATGGGCTATACTTCAATCCATCTGCGAGGAGAATATCCAAGCTTGTACACCAAATATGCTCAAGGTCAGCCCATCTCAGCCTTTAAGGGCGTGAACCCGAGCGGTACGGCCAGTAAAGGAGCACCAGTAGCTGCTCCCAACACAGCAAGTAATTTAACAAAAGTACGGCCAGCGATCAGAACGTTAATTGGGCAAGTTAATGAACTTTACCGCTTGGCTTACGATAAAGACCCAACAATATCAGAAAATAAGTTCTGGGTTGATTACTTATACAATGGTGAGTTGACCACTAAAACAGATCTCTTGGCTAAGATGCGAAGTGCTAACGAAGCTGGCGGCAAGCCGGCTCGAACTTCACGAACGAGCAGGCTGGCAGAGGAAGTGCTGGAGCAAAAATGGTTTTCTTACCTATTTTATTTCGTCCATCAGGCTGAGCCCGATGCCGCGGCTAGAGCATACTGGTTCTCTCGGATCAGACCTGGTGATCGCGATTCAATTGAGAAGCTGGGAGGAACCTTGCAGTGGCTTAAGGATACGCAAGGTCTCAGATACAAATAGTTGGCGCCGGCCTTCGTTGCAGATATACTCCGTGGTATTCTGATCATGCGAATTCCTTCAGCCTAATAAGATACTACCTAGTAGAGCTATGAGAGATAAGAAACCCCACGTTGTGGTTTTTTTTGGTGGTGATAGTGCCAACCGTGACTTAAGTGTCGAAACGGGTCACTGGGTTTGTCACTATCTCCCCCGTGACGCCTATGAAGTGACGCCAGTACACGTGACGGCGGATGGTAAATGGCAAGTGCCGCAGGGCAGTTTGCCCAGACAAGGGCCAATTAAACGAATGTTGTCGGCCCTGACACAGACCCTCAAGCCGCTATCGCCAGCAGATGGTTTACAGCGTTTACTGGCGCGCCCGACCGGAGCTTTCCTGAGTGTGCTGCGGGGCAAGGGTGGCGATGATGGCGCGATGCATAGTTTGGGGTCTTCGCTTAAGATTCCAGTGATCGGTAGTGACGTTCGAGCCTGCCAGCTGACCTATGACAAACATTTGTGTGGACAGCACTTACATGATATCGCTCCTGTGCCCCGACAAGAATATTATAGAGCCGGTACGCCAGCCGACGAGATTACTCAGGACGTACGTGATCGCTTCGTACCACCTTTGTTCGTGAAGCCGATTCATCATGACGGTAGCGTCGGCTTGGAATACGTTGAGGATCTCGACGGACTGGCGGCAGCTACCAAGCGGGTGGCAACAATTGACGAGGTGTTGGTACAGCAGCAAGTTTCAGGAACAGAATTGACTATCTCATTGATTGAGAATGATAATGGCTCGTTGACAGCCTTGGCGCCAACTATCATCGTTCCGCAACACACGGCTTACTATGATAGCCTGGCTAAGCGCCGGCCAGGTCGTGTGGTCCTACACACTAAAGACCAGCGAGGAAACAAGCTGGTGGCGCGGGCTGAAGAGATTGCGCGAGCAGCCTTCGAACATCTTGGGTGTCGCGGCTACGCCAGCTTTGACATGATAGCTGATGGCTCCTCGGTGACTGTTCTGGATGTTAACACGGTGCCGGTGATCTCCAGCGCTACTCCTTTGGCCGCACAGTTGCGGGAATCACATTTGCATCCCTCTCATTTTTTGCACACCTTGGTGAGACGTAGCTTCAGTGAAGCTTATTAGCCTAACAATATAATCATAATCCTGAGCAGTCCCGGGGGCCCACCAATGCTATTTAGGTGTGAATTTTTAGTTGGCGCCCGCTGGCTGAGCCAGTGCTTCGACCGGGTCGCTTAGTGCCAGTCAGTACTTCTTCAGCTCGGCGTACAACTTCCTGATCCGTATCATATTCGAGGCTGCTCAGAGCTTCGCTGAAGGTAAACCATTTGGCGTCGAGTAGGGCTTCCTCCGCTTGCGGAGTGAGTTCTTTTTGGGTGGTGGTCATTAAAAAATAGTGGACGGTTTTGTGCACAACGGTTTCCTCAGCCTGAAATTTAAAACGGGTAACGCCAAGTTGATTTTTGACCGATAAATCTTTCAGACCAGCCTCTTCTTGTACCTCTCGTTTGGCTGCCTCGGCAATTCTCTCGCCAGTGTGGACCTCAACGTGTCCCTTGGGCAAGACCCACACTAAGCCACGCTTGTGCTCGGTCTGAACCAGCGCGACGAGCCAGGTAGTGCCTTCTTGCCGAGCGACAACGCCACCAGCGGACAGTTCCTTGCGGATCCGCGAGCGCCTGCCATGAGCTGCTCGGTGGCGAGGCTTTGTAGTTAGGGTACGGCGCGCAGCCGCGGGCTGGCGGCTCGGTCTAATTGGCGGTGGAGTTGGAGGCTTAGGCTGGCGGTCCGTTGGTTTCTTGGTTTGGCTGTCGGTCATTAATTTGGTGGTGCCGGGGTGGTCGAGACTTTAATCTTGGTTGATCCAATAGGGTCGTCGGCAGCTAGTACTTTCGGGAAGAGGGAGGGTGATTTGTAGCGGCTATAGAAAGTTTCATCAATCATAACCGACCCATCCTTGACTACTTTTTGCGTCAAAGTCGCTTTAACGGCGCCATCTGCTTGCAGGTCGTATGGTTGTGGTCCATTGACTATAACCTCACGACCGTCGTCAGTCCCCCAAAACTCGAAAGTTACCTTAGTGCCAACAACACGCGCTTGGATCAATATATACCCTGGCGTGTTATTGCTAAAACGTAAATCAGTGTAGGGCGGATAGATCGTGGCGTCAAATCCTGGCTCACCATAGTAACTCACGGCGTAGGAATGATTACGCCGTTTGGTGATCTCGAGTCCAGAATTTATCGCTGCTCGAAAGGCAGTAGTTGAGACCTGGCAGAGGCCGCCGCCAAACTCTGGCACAGTCACATTGCTTTTGATAACAAGTTCTGGCAGGAACCCATGGCTACCGTCAACTGGGCCAAGAGCCTCGTTGAAGGAAAAATCGCTGCCGGGTGGTATGACCACTCCGTGATACTTCTCGTTACCAACAACAATGTTGTGCACCCGATTAGGTGGTGAACCCGCAAAGTCCGATTCCCCCTTAGCCAGCAGTGTAGTAACACCCAACGCCTCAATATCGTCTAGGGCCTGGATGGCGGGCTTGGTCACTTCAACAGCGAGCGCCGCCCTGGAATCGTGTTGGGCTAGAGCCGCCGCAATTGTTTGGGCCGATTTTCCAATATCGAGGTTTTGGCCATCTTGCGGGAACTCAAACTGCGTGACGCGGTTAGCCCCAGCGTCACGCTCAAAGCGGGCATCAAGAGAGGGTTGGTTAATGAGTGGCGCAATAGTGCTGGAGAGATACTCAGCGACGCCTTCAGCATTAAAGGAGACACCGAGAACATGATTAGTTGGGTTATTACGGCCGGCCTGTTCAACAAAGGTCAGTAAGCGACGAACCGTAAACGGCTTCATGACCCATTCCTGATCCTCATAGTATAGGCGCAGTCCCCCACTGAGTAATGACTTGGCATATTCCCTGGCCGCTGCGACCTCATCATTAAGGACCGCCGGGTCCATGGTGGTAAGGTGTAGTTCAATGGGTTGATTCCAGCCACTCGTGCGCGCCCGCTGGGACACAGCTTGGCTGAGACGAGCTCGATCTACGCCTTCACCGCCAGCTGCTGAGATAAGTTCTAATTGTCCGGCACTAGTCAATCTAAGAGACGCATTGGCGGGCGGGTCGATTACCTCGGCAAAGTCTTTATTGAGTTGCTGGTGCAATATACTGCTATCAATTTGTACAATGGGTGCTAGGTTTTGTTGCCGGAATGCATTAAGGAGGGTTTGATTCTCGACCTCAAATTGCGTCGCTGGTAGGTCAAGGCTGATACCGAATTCAGCTAGCGAACGAGTAACCTGCTGTCCCCGTAGGGCAACTGTCACTGGTTGTTGCGCCAGCCTCCTGTCATAGGCGCTTAAGGCACCGGACAAATCCTGGTGTGAAATTCCGGTGAAGTTGGTGTCGCCGATGACCAGGCCGGGCAGAACTCGGTCGGCAAAAACATACGGTACGGCCAGGGCAGCACCGGAAAATAATGTGACTGAGGCTACTGCAGTGGACAGTAGCGCTACGGCTGCTTTCATTGTTCCTCCATTAGCTGCTTACTTCTATATCTAGCAGTACCCTATTAGTCTATCAACTGTCTACTTGAAGTGTCTGTCCAGTTTTCGGTTACACGTTTTGAACTTC
>JACZRJ010000060.1 GCA_022574795.1 Patescibacteria group bacterium
AACCGTCGAGTATCCAGTGCAACCCCCCCCCAGGTCGTAGTAAGGACGGTTCCTTCCAGTTTGACCATCCCCGTAACGGACGTTTGATAAGCCACGCAGCCTCCATCGTTATCCCGCCTGATCTGCGTCTGGTTCCCGCCCCTCCAAACCCTCGTCGTAAGTTAAAGCGTCGTCAGGGGTAACGAATCGCCGCGACCATCCCGGTAAACACACAAATAGCCGCGCATTATGCCCGGCTTTTTTCTTTATATTTTTCTGTAGCCAACCGCCTTAATTTCCCTCTCCCGCCTTAGCAGCTTCTAACGCAGTTTGCACTTCTCGTACCAACCTAGTATCGCCTCGATAGCCCGTACCAACCGGAATCAACTTTCCAATAATGACATTTTCTTTTAGTCCCAGCAGCTCATCCTCGCGACCAGTCACCGCCGCATCAATTAACGTTCGTGCTGTCTCCATGAAGGAGGCCGCGGCTAAGAAACTAGTCGTTGTCAGTGACACCTTAGTTATTCCTAATAGCAACTGCTCGCCCACCGCCGGACTCTTTTTAGCTGCCTTCGCTTCGTCATTCTGTCGATTAAACTCTTGAACTTCAACCACACGACTTGGTGGCATATCGGTATCACCCGAGTCCTTAATACGGATACGAGACATCATCTGACGAACAATAATTTCCAAGTGCTTATCATTAATATGCTCACCTTGTATGGCATACACTCGTTGCACCTCACGCAAGATATAGCGCTGCACCTCACGCTTACCAGCCACCTCAAACAACTTCTGCACATTAAGATGACCCTCAGTTAACTGCTGCCCAGCAACGACAGTGTCTCCATCTTGAACATCCAAAGTCATGGCCGTCGGTACTGAGTAGGGCCACTCTTCTTTCACTCGGCCGCGCAAAGTCATCACTTCATCCTTAATCGTCACCTCACCATTAAAAGGTGCAGCCACTTTCTCGGCCTCCACCGAGACAAACAAAGGCTCACCCTCTTTCACTTTGCTGCCGGTCTTAATCTCACGCGCCAACTTTGCCCGAGTCACCGACCACTGGCGAGACTGAGCGCCAAGTGAAGTTATAGTAATGATAGTTTCATCACCCTGCTCGGTAATTTTCACCACGCCTTCAAGGTCAGCCATTAAAGCCTCTCCCTTTGGTTGCCGGGCTTCGAACAGCTCCTCAACTCGAGGTAGACCCTGCGTGATATCATCTCCCGAGGTACCACCACTGTGAAAAGTTCTCATGGTTAGCTGCGTTCCGGGCTCACCAATCGACTGAGCTGCCACCACCCCGACCGACTCGCCAATTTCAACCAAGCGATTATGACCAAGATCCCAGCCGTAGCACTGCCGACAAACCCCAACGGGAGCTCGACAGGTTACCCCCGATCGAATCATGACTTCTTCAACCCCCAGTTTATCAATCTGTTCTGCCTCAGCCGCAGTCACTAATGTCCCTCGCGACAATACCGTTTTACCACCCTTGGGATTTTTAATTCCTTCTGCCAACACCCGACCCAACACACGCTCACCCAGCGTCACACCAATTTCCTCACTGTCGGCCTTCGTCAGCACACCGCCCTCGGTATCCTGACAATCTTCTTCGTTCACCACTACGTCCTGAGCCACATTGACTAAACGACGAGTTAAATATCCAGCGGTAGCCGTTCGCAAAGCCGTGTCTGCCATTCCCTTACGAGTACCGTGAGTCGAGAGGAAGTACTCTAGTGCGTTGAATCCTTCCTTAAAACTGCTCTTAATAGGTAACTCAACAACCCGGCCAGTGGGTCCCGCTACGGTGCCCTTCATACCCATCATCTGCAACGTCTGGCCCCATGAGCCACGTGCCCCAGAACTAACCATGGCGTGAACTGGACTTTTCGGATCCAAGGCAGCCTGGGTCGCCTCGCGCATCTTTTCACGAGCTCGCTCCCAGACACCCACTGTCATTCGATAGCGCTCGTCGTCAGTCAGCAGTCCGCCTTCATATTGCTCCCGAATTGTTGTTACCTCCTCCTCAGCTGCATCGATAATTTCATCCTTCTCCTTCGGCACAGTCAAGTCCAACATACCCCACGACAAACCACTTTTAGTCGAATGAGTAAAGCCTAAATCTTTAAGATCGTCAATGAAACGAGCTGCCTCTTCCCGTCCATAGTTGGTGAGCACCTCAGCCACAATCTTTTTGAGATGACCTTTGTCGAGCATTTCGTTCACAAATGAATACCCTGCTGGCAGTAGTTCAAAGACTAACAATCGCCCCACCGTAGTAGTAATTATATCACCCTGTTTTCCCCGACCAGCCCGCGGTTCTGGAATCTTGATTTCAGCATTGATAGCCACTTGTTCCAACTCATAGGCCATCACCGCTTCATCAATAGACGAGAACAAACGACCGGTGCCCTTAGCTTCAGGTTCTGACTTAGTAATATAGTAAATTCCCAGTACCACGTCCTGCGTCGCGGCCGTTGATGGCTTGCCGTCTGCTGGCTTAAGCAGGTTATGGCTCGCCAACATAATTTCATCAGCCTCGTATCGCGCCTGAGCCGACAAAGGCACATGCACAGCCATTTGATCACCATCGAAATCAGCGTTGAACGGCACGGTGACCATCGCCGGAATCTGAATAGCTTTCCCCTCAATCAAGACAGGCTGAAAGGCCTGAATACCAAGACGATGCAAGGTTGGTGCTCGATTGAGTAACACCTTATGAGTACGAGTCACTTCTTCCAAAACATCCCAAACTTCTGAGATGCCTTGTTCAATAAGCCGTGAAGCCGAGCGAATGTTATGAGCCAGTTCCCGTTCAATCAATTTATGGATCACGAAAGGCTTAAACATCTCCAAGGCCATAGTCTTGGGCAAACCACACTGATGCAAACGCAGCTCGGGACCAATCACAATGACTGATCGGCCTGAGTAATCAACTCGCTTACCCAGCAGATTCTGCCGGAAACGTCCCTGTTTTCCCTTCAGCATGTCAGCCAATGATTTCAACTGCCGACGTTGGCCCGTCGAGCTCATCGTGGTTGAGCCTCGTCGAGCTGAGTTATCAATCAGAGCATCCACGGCCTCCTGCATCATCCGCTTCTCATTTCGGGTGATAACCTCCGGGGCACCAAGCTCCAGTAACCGACGCAGTCGATTATTACGATTTATCACCCTCCGATACAAATCATTGAGGTCTGAGGCTGCAAACCGACCACCATCTAACTGAACCATCGGCCTCAAGTCTGGTGGAATCACCGGCAGCACCGTTAAAAACATCCACTCCGGTCTCACCTCGGCCTTAAGCATCGCTTGCATCAATGATACCCGCCGCGCCTTCTTCTTGCGCTGGGCCGCCGTGGCCGACTGCATCTCCTCATTCAACTGCTCAATCTCCTTTTTGAGGTCTAGCTTCTCAAAAATTGCTCGAATGGCCTCGCTACCAATGCTGGCCTTAAAAACATGGCCATACTTGAGCGATAAGTCTCGGTACTCAACTTCAGAAATAATTTGACGGTTTGCTAAGGCTTCCAGTTGCTGCCGTGCTGCCGTAGCCGCTTCGTCCAACTTTTTGAGCTGCTCTTTCTCTTCCGTAAGTAACTTTGCCTTCCGCTTTTCGTAGGTCTTCGTTCCCTTAGGCAAGGCACCTCTCAATTGCTTGTAGCCCTTTTTAACACTGGCTCGCTTCGAATCAATCTCACCGTGCAACCGACTCAGTACCACCTGCTTGGCCGACTCATCTACCTCAGTCACAATGTACGAGGCAAAATAAATAATCTTTTCTAGCTGCGAGACACCAAGATCAAGTAACAAACCCATCTTGGACGGCACCCCACGTAAAAACCAAATGTGGGAAACTGGCGTGGCCAGCTTAATATGTCCCATACGCTCGCGGCGCACAACTGATCGAGTAACCTCAACGCCACATTTGTCACAGATAATCCCGCGATACCGAATCCGTCGATACTTACCACACGAGCACTCCCAGTCCTTAACCGGGCCAAAGATCCGCTCATCGAAGAGCCCTTCCTTCTCAGGCTTCTGAGTGCGGTAGTTGATCGTTTCCGGCTTGGTCACCTCGCCATGTGACCAACCCAAGATCTGCTCCGGCGAGGCTAGCTTGAGCTTCACCGAAGTAAAAGACGACGAAGCCTGACTTATTTCTTGTGCCATAATCTCGTCCTAGCGGATACGGGCCTGCTGATGAGCCGGCACTCGCTGCTCTTGCGCCACGCCAACATGCTCAGTTTGCACAGAACTTTTTTCCTCCGGCTGACCCACAAAATCAACGTCTAAAGCCAAGCCCTTCAATTCCTGAACGAGGACAGCAAAGGCTGCCGGAGCATGTGGTGGAGGGATCGGTTCTCCCTTAACAATTGCTTCATACGTTTTACTGCGACCAAGCACATCATCAGACTTAATCGTTAGCATTTCCTGTAAGGTATACGCGGCCCCATACGCTTCCAAAGCCCAGACTTCCATCTCACCAAAGCGCTGACCACCAAACTGCGCCTTACCACCGAGCGGCTGCTGCGTTACGAGCGAGTAAGGCCCCGTTGAGCGCATATGAATTTTGTCTGCCACTAAATGGTGCAGCTTAAGAATGTACATCACACCCACCGTGACCGGATGGT
>JACZRJ010000061.1 GCA_022574795.1 Patescibacteria group bacterium
GGTGTTTGCTTAACCGTATTGGCAACTTCGGCTACCACGATCAACTTCCATGTCATGCAAGAGACCTTAGCCAAGACTAATTTAGGCTTGCTTAACCAGGGCGCCGAGGTAAACCTCGAGCGGCCGCTACAGGCTGGTCAAGCAATTGATGGTCACTTTGTCATGGGCCATATCGATGAAGTGGCACAGGTCACCTCAATTACCCAAGCGGGAGCAGATTCAGTCTTTACCTTTAAACCGCCGGATCACCTTCTTCCCTATCTGATACCTAAAGGATCGGTGGCTTTAGACGGCGTCAGTCTCACCATTGTTGATATCGTTGATGACTCGTTCAGAGTCTCAATGTTTCCTTACACTTTAGAGCACACAACGTTTGGGAAGGCTAAGGTGGGATACAAAGCGAATATTGAAGTTGATATGTTGGGGAAGTACGTTGAGCGAATGCTTAACCGGAATCGAGCTGTCAGGTGAAAAGCGACCAGCCACAACCAAAGGTGAACAAGGCTGACACCTGGCTGACCGGCCTCGTGATCAAGGGGGACGGACGAGGTCGAACCTTGGGCTGGCCAACGGCAAATTTGAAGTTAGACAGCGGAACACAACGACCAGCTGATGGCGTGTATGCGGCCTGGGCTACGTTGGCAGACGGAGTCGTACACCAGGCAGCAGTTCACGTCGGTCCCCGGCCAACAGTCGCAGATCCAACTACCACGGTTGAGGTTCTGCTCCTCGACTTTGCCGACCGAGATTTATATGGGGAGCTGATTTCGTTTCGGGTGGTCAGGCGGTTACGGGACATCAAAAAATTTGATGATCTGGATCAGCTCAAGCAGGCGATTCTAACTGATTGCCAGCAGACGAGAGAGATTCTAGGTATTAAAAAAGGTCAGTTACAAACTGACCTGAACTCGTAAAGGGGCAATGTCATAGCTATGACTGCTTGGCGCTGGCGAACCAACGTTGCGACATTTGCCGGAGAAATTTTCTGGTGAGCGGAAAACCAGAAGCAGTGCCTAGTACGGCGTCGCGTCCACACTGGGGGCATACCGCCGTCTGGCCATGGTCCACCCATTCAGCGATATCATCGGGGTCGAAGGTATTGAAACAACTAAAGCAGGCGCAGTAATCACTCTGCTGTATTTCGACTCTGTGATGATGGCAACGACCGTGAGCTTTTTCTAAGTCGCTCCGTTTTGCCATGATGCTTCTTCTTATATAGGCTGGCAGGGTAAAGGACAGGTCGCTACGAGCGTAGCTCTGCTTTGAAGCTACGTCAATGTCTAGCGCCTCTTACTTGGACTCCTCAAAACGACGGCTCACTTCGGGCCAGTTTATCACGTTGAAAAACGCTTCGATGTAGTCGGGGCGACGGTTTTGGTATTTGAGGTAGTAACTATGTTCCCAAACATCTAAGCCGAGCAGCGGGGTGCCAGCGATGCCGGCAAGCTTCTCCCCCATTAGCGGGCTGTCTTGGTTGGCCGTTGAGCCGACAGCAAGCGTGTCATCACTACGGTACAGCCAAGCCCAACCGCTGCCGAATCGCGTGGCGGCAGCTTCAGAGAACGCGGTCTTGAATGAATCGAAGCCTCCCAGTGAATCATCAATGGCCTGGGCCAGGTCTCCTTCGGGCTGTCCTCCCCCATCAGGGGACATACTGGTCCAGAATAGGGCGTGGTTGGCGTGCCCGCCCCCGTTGTTGCGTACGGCAACTCGTATCTTCTCGGGAACTGTGTCCAGGTCGGTTATTAAATCCTCAACACTCTTGTCGGCCAAATCCTTCGAGTCTTCAAGGGCAGTATTTAGTTTGTCGACATACCCTTGATGATGCTTGCCATGATGGATTTCCATCGTCTGGGCATCGAGGTGTGGCTCTAAGGCATCGAAGTCGTAGGATAATTCAGGTAATGAATGAGGCATAGGTTTATGGTGATATTACGGGTTAGGTTGTCACTAGTATATGGTGGTGTGTTGCTGAGCTCAAGAGACCTGCTCTCGGCACTATTTTCTGCTGGCGCGGTGCTGCCGAAAAAAATGTCATCGCTGATCGACATATTGGGCTGTCGAGTTGTCTTGACGGTCAGTGGTCCCGCGGTACAGTTCATACTAGATGGTAAAGGAAAAGGAAATAGGGGTCGTAACTCATTATTATGACAAGGCTGGAGTGGCCGTGATCGAATTGGTGGGTGCCTTGAAGGCTGGTGAGATGATTACTATGCGTCGGGGAGATACTCAATTTAGCCAGGAAGTTTCGTCAATGCAGATTGAGCACGAGCAAGTAGCTACGGCGAAACGAGGCACCGCTATTGGCTTGAAAGTTGATCAAGAGGTTCGGCCAGGAACTAAGGTATATCGAGGGGAGCTGGCGGAGCCGGTACCGGCTTAACTAGTCAATATTTCGCAGACTTAAGGCCAAGCGTGTCGCGCCTGGTTTTTTTATTGTAACAAGTCATACTGTACCGGTATTTTATAACTGGAGTATGTTTATGGGCTCTCAGCCGACTACCTTTGAATTTTCCTCATACACATTTGAGCCCGAGCAGCAGCGGGTGAGCTTTAGCTATCGCTCACACTTTGCCAAAGGTGCCTCGCTAGATTTCACCGAAACGCTGCTCCTGCCAAGTGAGTTACCGCTAGCTGAGGCTCCGGAGGCCTTACTGGAGCGCTTGTTACAAAGCCTCCACCTGATGCTGGGCATTAGCTACTACAAGTTGTATTGCCCGGCGCGGCTTGAGGTTCCCTACGACTTATCGGCGCAGCAGGCCGAGTTTTTTACGACGGTCTATCGCCGCGGTCTTGGTGAATTCTGGTATCGAAATGGTTTAGATCCCAGCCAGAGCCCTGCGTTCCCCGCAACGACTAAGGCTCACCTTAAACCGTTTGAACATGCTTTAACAGACAGAATCTTGATTGGTATCGGCGGCGGTAAGGATTCGATTGTGGCCACGGAGTTATTACGGAAGGCTGGCCATGAGGTCAGCGGGTTTGTGGTTGAAACCCATCGCTCGTCGGGCCTGATTGAGGCAGTGGTGCAATCTCTTGGCCTTGAGGCGCTCAAGGTCAAACGTGAGCTTGATCCGCAACTGCTACACAAATTGCCGGGAAGTTTATCAGGCCACATTCCAGTGTCGGCCATCTATGCTTTTATTGGTGAATTGCTGGCCGTGCTTTATGACTTTCGTTATCTGGCTGTGGCCAACGAGCAGAGCAGTAACTTTGGTAACCTGGAATATCAGGGAGAAACCATTAATCACCAGTGGAGCAAATCAGCTGAGTTTGAACAGCTGTTGCAAGACTACACCCGAAACATTTTGACGCCTGATCTGACCTACTTCTCTGCCCTTCGCCCCTTTAGTGAGCTGAGGATCACCGAGCTATTCACTCAGTATCCTAAGTATTTTAATCATTTCTCCAGCTGTAATCGTAATTTCGCAGCTCACGATGAACTGCATGGTCAGCGCTGGTGCGGACAGTGCCCGAAGTGTGCCTTCACCTTCGCTATGTTGGCAGCGTGGCTACCGCCAGCTACCCTGATGGAAATCTTTGGTGCTAATTTGTTCAACGAGGCCACGCTGTTACCGACGTTCAAGGACCTGCTTGGCTTAGGCACGCTTAAGCCCTTCGATTGCGTGGGAACGTTTGAGGAAACACAGGCCGCCTTCTATTTGGCTCGGGAGAGCTACGGCGACACCATAGCAATTAAGACGCTCTTGCCGCAGTTACAGCAGCCTGAGCGCGTAGTTAGCTCGGCCAAACAAACACATCCTTCCCCCACTCTGCCGGCGCGTTTCGCTTTTACTGGTATGGGCTCAGCCTTGATCTTAGGTGCCGGCAAGGAAGGTACAACCTCGGCGCGTTATCTGGCGCAGTATCAACCAAAGCTTGTCGTGAGCACAGCTGATCAGCAGGATGATCCAGCTTATTTAGACAAGCAGTCGGAGTTTGATATCGCGATTAAAACTCCCGGCCTGGCCAAAGAAAAAGTCACTATTCACTACACGACGGCAACTAATTTGTTTCTCGCCCAGGTTAGCAACACCATAATTGGAGTAACGGGCACTAAGGGTAAGAGCACTTGTGCCTCACTTATTCAGGCCATGCTGGTTTCTGGCGGCAAACAGTCACAGCTGCTTGGCAATATCGGACAGCCCATGTTGGGAGCCCTACTTAAGAAAGTTGATCCTGAGACAATCTTCGTGCTCGAGCTATCAAGCTTTCAGCTAGATGATATTCAATTCTCGCCAACGATAGCGGTGGCGCTTAATCTCTGGCCTGATCATCTTGATTACCACGGTTCGATGGCGGCATACAGTGCGGCTAAAAAGCATATTGTTGACTATCAGCGACCCAGCGACTTTTTTGTTTATAATCCGGCCGATGAGCAGCTCCGGACCTGGTTACCTGATCTGATCAGCCAACCGCTGCCATTTACCGACACCTTACCGCTGCCTGATTCTGCCTTGCCATTGCTGGGGCAACATAATAAAGATAATGTTCGAGCGGCAGTCACGGTGGCTAAGCATTTGGGAATCTCCGACGAGCATATCGCCAGTGCCATTAAGGATTTCAGCCCGTTGCCGCATC
>JACZRJ010000062.1 GCA_022574795.1 Patescibacteria group bacterium
ACTAACTAAACATCGCTGGATCGATGTGGTCCTGCTGCTGCTGACCTTAATCGCCCTGGTCTTAACTCATCAATTCTCCGCCTTTTTAGCTGCCTTCATCTTATTGCCGCCGCTGGCCCTCTTTCTTGTCTCGGCCCTAGCCAAGCCAGCCAAGCGCCAGGTCCTGGCACCTCTCGTGTTCCTACTTATCGCTGGCGCCTTAACCAGCGTCTCCTTGGGACTGCAAGAAAAAATTCCTCAGCTATTTACCACCACTCCTCACTTGCTCCAATTAGTGCCGACGGTAAACGACTACCAACGGTTATTGGGTCAGCCCTTTCTCTATCTGGGCCTAGCCGGCTTAATCACTGCCGCAATTCGTTGGCAAGGTGCCTCTAAAAAGTCTCCCGCACTACTAGGACTCATCCTAAGCACTGGTGTCCTTATAATCCTAACGCAAGGACCCCGAATCTTTATTGATATTCCTCCCATCAGGACGCTCTTATACCTAGTCGTTCCTCTCAGTATTTTCGCTGCCTATTTCATGACCCAGCTATATCAATTGACTAAACGACTATCTACTCGCGGCGCCCGACACCTCGCCACCACCGGTATTATTGTGGCTCTCCTGGTCGTTGGTCTGCCCTCACTTACCTCCGCCTATCAATTAACGCACCAGCTAAGAACGAATTCAACCTTACTCCCCGAATACCAGCCCCTGATACAATACCTGCGCAATAACTCCGCCTCCGGCGAGGCTATTCTTGTCGATGACTATAATAAGCGCAGTAGCTCCTGGATGGTTTTATCTCGGCAGCCAATGTATACCAGAATCGCTGCCGATATTGCTCGTCAAAGCGCTGAATCTGGACAGTCAAAACTCCGCCGGGCCCTCTATCTCAATCAATTAGCTTTCGAAAAAATATATTCGCTTGGTAGTCTGCCACAGATCACCACCCTGATGGCACAACACAACATTCGCTATGTTCTTGGCGTGGCTGGCAGCAGCACCACCCACTTCAACCAGAATTCTGGCCTGCAAGCCCGCGCCCAAAGTGGCGAGTTGACCCTCTTTGAGCCCAACCAAGCTCAAGCTCAAACGAACTGCCAGTCAAACCTCTCCGCCAGCGACTACAATTGGTTGTTCAAAGCAGCTACCCTGGCCAATGATATTGGTGATCTCGAAGATACCTTTGACCATCTCCCCGCCAGCCTCGGCAGCACACGTCTATCAGCACCAGAGACCGCCAACGGTTGTACCTACCGCAGCACCACTGCTCCCAGTATTCGCCTCCGCTTTAATGTCGGCGATTACGTCCTACCCCTTTGGGATCAGGAACACACCAGATATCCCGATACCTCCTTGCAACTGCTGCTATCGCTGGCTGACACCCCAGCCAACCTGGTAGTCGAAACCAGTACCGGTTATCATGTCTCCCTAGCCGAAGCCTCCTCAAGGACTATCCTGCCGGCCAAAGAAACCCCCATCGACTCAGCTGGTTTCATCAATCTCCAGCTCATTAATCGCAGTCAGCAAGTCATACGCCTTGATCTAATTGCGCTGGGCCCTGCCCGCACGCCCTAATCTAAAACCAAACCATGCCAAATCCTCATAAAAAGTTGGGCCACCCGCAATCACGACTGAGCGGTGCGCTCTCCTTAATGATGGCTCAAGCGACAGTTTTACTCTTTGGGTATGCTACGCATCTCTGGATTGGTAACGCTTTGGGGGCAGCTGCGTATGGCATCTATGGTGTTGTCCTGAGCATCCAAACCATATTTGGGATGATCCTCACCCTGGGAGTCCCCGTGGCCATCTCCCGTTTCACGGCTCGCAACCAGGAGCACGCCCAGAACATTTTAAAACGTGGCCTTAAAATCCAGCTAATTGCGGCTCTTAGTATCTCAGCCTTTATCCTGCTAATCAGCCCACTACTATCCCGTTTACTCGGTGATACCACGTTAACCCCGCTCATTTCATTCGTAGCTCTGGTCATCTTTACCCAGGCCTTCTATCCCATGTACGTACAATTTTTCAGTGGCCTCCATCGCTTTAATCGTCAAGCAGTGCTCACCGTCATCTATGCCACGGTCAAGCTGATTGGTGCCCTGTCGTTAATCTATTTCATTGGCGTCTACGGAGCCTTCGCCGGCTTCGCTATTGGTGGACTAGCCGCCGCCGCTGTTGGCTGGTATTGGAGTAAGGGACAAGGCGGAACGAAACCACTCCGGCTGCCAATTAAATCATTTCTCGCTTTCGCCTCCCTTTACGTTTTAACTCTCGCTGGACTCCAGCTACTCATCAGCCTTGATCTCTTCATGGTCAAGGCACTCTTGGCAGATAATACCCAAGCCGGTTATTACAATGCCGCTGTCACTCTCTCACGGATCCCCTATATGTTATTGATGGCACTCGGCTTTGTCCTGCTGCCCAGCATCTCACAATTAACCAAGCCAGGCGCCGCCCACCACCAGGCCGCCGTCTTCATCCGCGACACAATTCGCTACCTCATTATGTTAATAGTCCCGAGCGTTACCTTGGCCGCCGCTACCAGCAAACCACTACTTCGCCTCTTTTTCTTCTCTGATCAATATATCGAGGCTGCTCCAGCCCTAACTATTTTAATGATTGGCTTAGGCAGCCTGTCCTTTTATCTGCTGCTAACCAACATTGTCTCTGGCGCTGGCCGGCCCAAACTGGCCCTCTACACCACCTTCGGCATGTTGCTCATAAGCGGTCTGCTCGGCACTATCCTAATCCCCCGACTGGGACTAATCGGAGCGGCCTGGCAAACAACCATCGCTGCCTTAATCGGCCTGACGATTCTCTCAGTCTATACCTTCCGGACCTTCAAAATTCCCCTACCATTTAAAAGCACCATCAATATTCTGATCGCCACAGCTATCGCAGTTGCGCCTACCTACCTCTTAAAACCAACCCGCCTGACTCTTTTCCCAATCTACCTGCTGGCCCTGGTTCTCTTTATTACTGTCCTGCTGTTACTAAAAGAAATCTCAGCAGCGGACAGACAGCGGCTAGCCTCTCTTCATCCCCGTCTGTCCTTCGTAGCGCCGCCGGCCAACTAACCTCATATGCCTACTAACCTCAAACCTGCTCGTCTAACTGACCTGCTAATAATAATCGTTATCGCGCTAGCCGTTACCGCTATCGTGTTCACCGTCTCACTCCTACTGCCAGCTCGGACCTCGCTGTCACCACTGGAGAACATTCGCGGTGTTCCCTATCCGGAAGAGGCCCAGCCCTATCCGCAGGGTTTCGCTGCGGCTCAGCCTCTGCCTGGGTTTCGTCACTGGCCGGCAACACCAACCCCAAGGCATCCTCGTCAGTCAAACTAGCCACCTGCTCTAACAAAATGACTGTGCCCCGAACATGATCAGCCGTCACTACATCAACGACCAGATCACCGGTCACATCAGCCGCCGCCACGCCATAGACATTTAAAACATCGCTGATGAGCCGGTGTTCGGTAAATCCTGTCCCGCCGTCATTCTCAAACCAGAACACCGCTTGATCGTCTTGAGCTGCCACCAAAACATCAATATCTCCATCGCCTTCCACGTCCGTGACCACAACCGTCTTGGCGTCAATGCCGCTGGCCACTAGCACCCGCCCGTAATTGGCGTAGCTGGCCGCATCAGGACCCGATAGATAGAGATAAACCTCATCATTCAAACCATGCGCCGCCGCCACATACGATCGGCTCACACTGGAGGACGCCACTGCGATATGCGTTTGGTCGGTTTGGCTAGCATCGATCACAATCTGATCCCAGACCGTACCATCCGAGGTGTCCCAGCGAGTTAAACCCTGGTTACCGCCCACCACCACATCGTTATAGCCGTCCTGGTCTAAGTCGCCAATACTAATCGCCGTCACTCCCGAAGCTGAGGCCAACAACGAACTGGCTAGCTTGCCACTGCCATTATTCATCCAGCGCTTAAGCACAATACCCTCACTAGTCCGGCCGGCCGTCACCACATCAGGGCTGCCGTCAGCATTGATGTCGCCAGCATAGGCCACCACATTAACGCCCGCCCCGCTGAGCGAGTGCGGCCGAAACTTTAGCTCCCCCAAGTTTTCGTACCACTGCACACTTGGTTGCCCTCCTTTATAGGTAACTAAAAGATCTGCCCTGCCATCAGCGTTGAGATCAACCGCCTGGACTCGTTCAGCCGGCAGGGTATCAACCAGGGTGATGGTAAAAGCCAAATCACCCTTATTTTGATATATTTTTACCCCCTCAAGACCCGTAGTGATGATATCCTGGTCGCCATCGCCATCAATGTCATGAATCTCAACCGCCTGTACACCAACCGCCGACCCAGATAAACCAATATCGTGCGGGGTAAATTCTAGTGCTCCGGCCCGCTCGGCTCGTGATACATAGCGCACACCGCCAACCACCACGACCGCAACTGCTACGGTGAGTAGCGCCAGACGTAAAAACAGTAAAGCTGACCACCACCGGGCTCGCTGCTGCCGAACACGTATGCGCGCGTACTGCGCAACAGCGCCGGTTGTCTTAGTGTTT
>JACZRJ010000063.1 GCA_022574795.1 Patescibacteria group bacterium
CTGGGGAGGGCTGGTGGTATTGGCCCACCACCATCGAGGTGCTACTGATACTGCTGACGAGGGAAATTTCTTTTCGATCTATGGGCATCTCAAAGACTTGCAGGTCACGGTAGGAGAGGTTGTGTCGGGAGGAGCGGAGCTGGGAGTAGTGGCGCCGGGATACTCACCAGAAAATGGCTGGTGGCAGCAAGCTCATCTGCACTTCGCTATTTACTCCGGGCCGTGGCAGGGGAAGGTTTTGCCCGGTTATTTGCGGCCTGATGCTTGGTTAACGGGGCGAGCGAGAACAAAACTTTCCTGGTGGCATAATCCTCAAGAATTCATCGCCGTTTACAGTAACTCCCTTGCTTCATAGCTGCCCATACTGGAAGCTTAAGATTATGAGCGACGAAACTGACAGTATCAAAGATCGGCTTGATTTAGCTGAGATTGTTGGTGAGTACGTACGGCTCAAGAAGGCCGGGAATCATTATAAGGGGCTGTGTCCCTTTCATCAGGAGAAAACACCGTCCTTTGTCGTTAGTCCGGATAAGGGAATTTGGCATTGTTTTGGAGCCTGCAGTGAAGGTGGCGATGTTTTTTCATTTGTAAAGAAAATTGAGGGAATTGATTTTGTGGCGGCCCTTAAGCTGATGGCTGATCGAGCTGGGGTGGAGTTAAAGCAGCGCTCTGGTTCGCAGCGCCCGAGCAATGAGCGCGATCGATTGTATGAGGTACTGGCTTTGGCCAATCGTTTTTATCAGGAGATATTATTGCATCAACCAGCTGGTCAAAAGGCTACAAACTATTTGAAAGAGCGAGGAGTCAAAGCGAAATCAATGGAGGAATTTGAGCTGGGCTATGCGCCGAATAGCTGGGATGCCCTGCAGCGTTATCTAGCGAAAAAAGATTTTACGGTGGAGGAAATGACTCGGGCAGGATTGGTAGGTAAAAGTGAGCGCGGCAAACACTATGATCGATTTCGAGGACGGATCATCTTTCCGATTCACGATGTACAGGGGCGAGTAGTGGCTTTTGGTGGACGCATTGCGCCGTGGCATGAGACCGGTAATGAAGGTAAGTACGTTAACTCACCCGAGACGTCTATCTATGCCAAGAGGCGCGTGGTGTATAACTTGCATCGAGCCAAGCCGGCGTTGAGAGAAGCCCCCGCCTGTGTGGTGGTTGAGGGATATATGGATGTGGTTATGCTGGCGCAGTCTGGTTGGCCCCAGGTGGTGGCAAGTTCAGGAACGGCCTTTACCGCCGAACAAGTAACGTTACTGTCGCGGTTTACTAACACGCTTTACTCTGCCTTTGATGCTGACACGGCTGGCGTGAAGGCAGCTCAAGCAGCTACCCAGGAAGCTTTGGTTGGCGGCTTGAAGGTGGCAACAATTCAGTTTCCGGCTGGCAAAGATCCAGCTGATGTGGCCCAGGCGGGGGTCGCCGGGCTAAGAAAAATATTATCTGCTCCGGTGCCGCTCACCACGTTGTTGCTGGAGCAGTTGCGGGCGGCTAAGGGAATTAGTGACCAAGGAGCCTTGCTTGAGGGAGTCTTGCCACTCGTTGCGCGAGTAGCCAATCCGATAGTCCAGGGAGAAATGATTCAAGATATTGCGGCGACGCTCCATGTGCCTGAGGCGGTAGTGATTGATCAGCTTGGTCGTCTGCGGACCGGGGTTGAGGCGGCTCCAGCGGCGGTTGCTGAAGACAGTGGTGAAAAAACAGACGTGTTGACTGCCGAGCAACGTTTGTTGGGTCTGGCTATCATTGATGGTGAAGTGAGAGATAACGTTATTAGCCAGCTGACCGCCGATACTTTTTCTGAGGAAGCCTCGAGTGAATTGTATGAGAGCCTACAGGCTCTGCAGGGGGCGGAAATGGGCGATGATGCTGTTATTGACACGATGGGGGAAGCTCTCATACCCTATGCTGAGGGGCTAAGAAGTGTCATGAGGGAGGCTCTGGAAAATCTTGATGCCACCACACCCCAGATGGAAGGACGTCGATTACTCAGAGCGTTGCACCAGAGGAGATTAGAGGCTCGCTTAGGTGATTTGCAGGAGGCTTTAACGGCGAGTAAAGCGAAGGATACAAAGGCGGCACTTACGGAATTTCAGGCCGTAGCTGAGGAGCTAGCAGCGGTGAAGGCCCAAGAGTAGCCTTAGAACGGAATAAAGCTGTGCAGAACTGCTACCGAGCCAGATTGATTTATCAGTAAACTTGTTATTAGTTATACATTTTCATATATAAATGGCTTCTACGAAAGGAAAACAAACGCGGCGCAGTCAGCGTCCGCGGGTTAAGGGTAGTCGAGCGAAAGCGCAGCCTAAACGAGCTGCCAAGAGTCGAACACGTCCAGTAGCTAATAGACGAGCAACTAAAAAACCGGCGCGAAAAATAGCGCGAGCGACAAGCAAGCAGCAGGAAGTAAAGAGTGGCGGTACGGCTAAGCGGAGAGTGCGTCGTCGAACCAGGGCTGACCTGCTTTCACCTGAAGAGGTAGTGGAATCACAGCCGGTGAAAACGCTGCTGCAGAAAGGGCAGCAAGCTGGTTTCGTGACTGAAGAAGAGATTATGCATGCGCTGCCTAATATTGAGGAGAATATTGGTGGACTTGAGTCAATTTACTCGGAATTAGAGGACCGGGGAATTCCAATTGAGGAGCCACACGATAGCTTGATCGATTTTGAAATTCCTGATGTTTTATTGAGCAAACAGAAAAAGCGGGAAAAACAAGAGGAAAAAAATCATATTGTTGACGTCAGTAATATTTCCAATGACTCGGTGCAAATGTATCTCAGGGAGATTGGTAAAGTGCCGCTGTTGAAGGCCGAGCAAGAGGTGGAATTGGCGAAGAGAATTGAGCAGGGAGATACTGAGGCTCGCAAGCGTCTGGCCGAGGCAAATCTGCGTTTGGTGGTATCGATTGCTAAGAAGTACACCGGGCGTAAAAACTTGTCCCTACTGGACTTGATTCAGGAAGGTAACATGGGTTTGTTTAGGGCCGTGGAGAAGTTTGATTATCGCCGGGGGTATAAGTTTTCGACCTATGGTACTTGGTGGATTCGCCAGGCAATTACACGGGCGCTGGCGGATCAGTCGAGGACCATTCGGATCCCGGTCCACATGGTAGAAACAATCAACCGTTTTACTCAGGTACAGCGACGGTTGTTGCAAGATCTAGGGCGGGATCCGTTGCCAGAAGAGATCGCAGCGGAGATGGAGCTACCAGTTGATAAGGTGAGGCACATCATGAAGATTTCGCAGGAGACAGTTTCAATAGATGCCTCGGTTGGAGAAGATGAGGAAGATTCAACCCTGAAAGATTTTATCGAGGATGATGACACCATCACACCGCAGCAAGCTGCGGGTCGTGAACTGTTGCAGGAGCACGTTAAGGAAATTCTGAGTGATCTGACGCCGCGGGAGCAAAAAATATTGGAGATGCGATTTGGTCTGATTGACGGCATGAGCCACACTTTGGAGGAAGTTGGGCGAGAGTTTGATGTGACGCGAGAGCGTATTCGTCAGATTGAAGCTAAAGCCTTAGAGAAAATCCGCGAGCATCATCAATTGAAAAAACTGAGAGATTATTAGCCTATTCCATCGGTGCGCGAGGCTGATCCAGTACTTAGTAAACGTGTCGCTTATGGTTACAATATCGTTTACAGTGAATTGCTATGCAAAAAAGTACCTACCTATTGTTGGGATTCCTGATTGTCGTGGTGGCTGGGGGCATTGTTTTTACTCTGCGCCCAGGTTTGGATCATCCATTGCCGTATAGCGGCATTGATCAGCCAGCTGCTTCTCCCATTGACGATACAATACCATTTCCTCCTGTGCCTTCCGAGCCTCCAGAACCTCAAAAAATAACAGCCATTGCGCAAGTGGTGCGGGTTACGCTCAAGACGAGTTTGGGTGATATTGAGCTTGAATTAGATGGCACGGTGGCGCCATTTACCGTGGGCAACTTTGTGTTTTTAGCGCAGCAAGATTTTTATGATGGTACTAGCTTTCATCGGGTGATTCCGGACTTTATGGTTCAGGGTGGTGATCCCTTCTCCAAAGATCCGGCGCTGCGAGAACGGCATGGTACCGGTGGTCCAGGCTATCAGTTTAAAGATGAGTTTAATAGTCGCAAGCTTGTTAGAGGAGAAATAGCCATGGCAAATTCTGGCCCCAATACTAACGGCAGTCAGTTTTTCATTTTGACTGGTGAGGCCTTTCCGCACTTGGATGGCAAGCACACTAACTTTGGGACGGTGACGTCTGGTATGGAAGTACTTGATGCGATATCAGCATTAGAGCTGGACGCTCGGGATAATCCGATCACGACGGTTACGATTGAAGACGTGGTGGTGCATAATGCTCCGGGTGCGGGGTTTGACGGCCTGGAAGTAGTTGAATAAAAATTCTTTTGGTAGGTACGCGGGGATTAAGAATCACTGCGCTGGCGCGAGAGCATCTTTTTGGGATGGCCTTGGCATATCGTGGAGCAGTCTTGTCGCTTGAAATGACGGGGTTTATCAGCCACAAT
>JACZRJ010000064.1 GCA_022574795.1 Patescibacteria group bacterium
GAAGCTGGGTCTAGTCAGTAAAAATCCTCTTAGCACAGACACAATTCCAGGATCGTGAGTGATAAATAAATTGTTCTTTAGTGAAGATTGAGTTTTTAGTGAATGTTGGGCTAGGATGACAGCAATTTGGTTTACCCCGTTAGAGACAGATTACGACAAAGTCGGAAGATCCAGTCCCGAAGGGACTGGATCTTCTAACGGGGTTTACGAGAGGCGTTACTATTGATAGTATGACAAGGTATGAAGGTTGATGAGCTGACGGGCATGGCACGTAAGCTTAGGCGCGAGGCGATTGAGATGCTTTTTGTTGCCCAATCAGGACATCCGGGCAGCGCCATGTCCACTATGGAGGTGTTAGTAGCCCTCTATTTTGGTGGCGTCCTACGACATGATCCCAGTAAGCCAGACGATCCGGCCCGGGATTATTTTTTGTTGAGTAATGGCCACGCTTGCCCAGCGCTCTATGTTGTTTTGGCGCAGGCCGGCTACTTTGGCGCTAAGGAATTAAAGAGGTTGCGACGACTGGGTGCTGGATTGCAAGGTCACCCTCATCGAGGATCAGTGCCGGGCATTGAGATTTCGTCTGGTAGCCTCGGCCAAGGATTGTCGGTTGGCATTGGGCTGGCGTATGCCGCGAAGCTGGCCAAGCGTGATAACAAGGTTTTTGTCATGATGTCGGATGGGGAGCAGGAGGAAGGTTCAACCTGGGAGGCGGTTATGTACGCACCGAAGAAAAAATTAGAGAACTTGGTTGCAATTATCGATAAAAATCAGATGCAGATAGATGGCGCCACCAAGGATGTCATGCCTGGTCTTGATCCCTTGGCGGATAAGTACCGAGCTTTTAATTGGCACGTTCAGGAAATTGACGGCCATAATTTTGACGAAATTTTACCGGCACTTACCGCCGCCGGTAAAAACGATGGGCCATCGGTAATCATCTCACAAACCGTGCGTGGTCAGGGGATCTCTTTTATGGCGGGTAGTGAACATTGGCATGCTGGAGCGATTAGTGAGGAAGAGTATCAACAAGCGAATAAAGATTTAGCATGAGTGATCCGGCCCTGAAGACTGACCAGCTGGTAGCTACCCGCCAAGCGTTTGGTGAGGCTTTGTTTGAATGTATGAAGGAGCGAGAAGAGGTTATTGCCTTAACGGCAGATTTAGGCGAGAGCCTGAGGATGCTAACAATCAGAGACGAGATGCCGGAGCGGTTTCTCGACACCGGGGTCGCCGAAGCCAATATGGCGGGCATAGCAGCCGGATTGGCCTTGGGTGGATATGTGCCGGTGGCTGGCACCTTTGGTATCTTTTTGACCCGAGCGTTTGATCATATTCGCTTGCAGGTCTGTCAAAATAATCTACACGTCGTTTTGGTGGGCTCACATGGCGGAGTTAGTAACGCGATGGATGGTGGCTCGGCCCACGCTCTGGAGGACTTGGCTTATATGCGGGCACTACCGAACATGATGGTGTTATTTCCAGCTGATGCTAATGAGATGAAGCAGGCTCTGCCGGCGGCAGTGAATGCCAAGGGTCCGGTTTACTTACGGCTCTATCGGGAGCCGACGCCAGTGATAACCTCGGCCAGTGAGGTATTCGAAATCGGGAAAGCACGAGTTCTACGGGCCGGAAGCGACGTAACCATTATTGGCACCGGACCGCAGTCAGCCTTCGCGCTGCAGGCAGCAGAGCAGTTGCAGGACAAGGGAATTTCGGCTGAGGTTGTGTCGGTACATACCTTGCAGCCATTCGATGTAGCCACAGTGGCGAAATCGGCGGCCAAGACTGGTCGGGTGGTGACTGTCGAGGATCACAATATTAATGGTGGGCTTGGTTCGGCAGTGGCCGAAGCGTTATCTGAAAATGAGCCGACACCATTGCGCCGGATTGGCGTTAGGCAGTTTGGTGAATCTGGTGAATATTACGAATTGATTGCGAAGCTGGGAATTGATACTGCTGGTATTGTGCGAGTGGTTAAGGATTTTGTGGCTGAACTATGAAGCGACTAACTGAATCAAAGCTGTTCCTCGATAGTAGTTATGCTCCTGATATTGAAGAGGTTAATGCTTGGTTACACAAGGCTGGCTATGCTGCGCTGGACGGGCAAACTACCAATCCATCATATTTCACGAAGAAAAATCCAGAGATAGCTGAGCGTTTCGAGAAGGGAGAGCGGATGAGCCGAGATGAGCTGATCCGGACCTATCGTCAAACAGTGGAGGACATTTACCAGCTCAATCCGGCTGATATCTCCGTTGAGGTATACGCGGATAAAAACATCAAGGCGGAGCAGATGATTGAGCAAGCGCGACAATTCAGTATCTGGATACCAACGGCACGGATAAAATTACCCATCATCGAGGAGGGTTTTAAAGCGGCCAAGGTGCTTTGCCAGGAGATTCGTCTCAATATGACGCTCGGATTTTCTCAGGCCCAGGCTGCTGCAGTGTATGCCGCTACCTTGGGGAGCAAGTACCCAGTCGTTTATTCAGCTTTTATTGGTCGGCTGGATGATAATGGCTTTAATGGCGTTGATAATGTGGCCAACGTGCACCGGATGCTTGCCAGCGGCGATGGTCATGTTTGGGTTCTCAGCGCGAGCTATCGAACAACGGAGCACATTATGGCAACGATACAATTAGGTGTCGAAATTATGACTATTAATTACGACCGGTTTAAGTTGTGGCGAGACGAGCAGTGGCGAGTTCCTGATAGTAGTTATGAATACCATTCTGAGACAAAGGATATTCCTTATCAGGAGTTAGATTTGTCCAAACCTTGGACAGGCTTTGATATCCAGCATGATCTAACCGATCAAGGTTTGCAACAATTTGCCGATGATTGGAATAGCCTGATTGCGGAAAAGGATTTGAGGCCGCAGGAAAATCAATAAAAATTACCCACGAGCTTACCCAACTTCGCTCTTCGAGCTTTGCTGGGCGGAGTGCTCGCGATGTTACGGGCACCAGCTACGCTGAGGTAGGGTTTCGCACCGTTGAGACGGTGTTTGCGCTGCGGCTTAGTTGCGGCTCAGCCACGCAGGCGAGACTTGGCCCGCTGGCCTGCCGCACTTCCTTACGGAAGATGCGGAGTTATTAATCTCTCAAAATTCATGGCAGCTCTGTCGAGCTGCGCATTCATACATTAAGGATTGCTCCGCATCTAAAAGATGCGGAGTTGATCATTCCTCAAAATTCGTCGCTACTCTTACGAGTAGCAGACTCATTTTGGTAATGATCAAATAAAAAAAGCCCCTCATCACTGGCCGAATTGATTCCAGGACCGTGGGTGATGAGGGGCGCAAGCTAGGGCAGTTTCATTTTCGACATGTCGCCGCCATCCTTTCTTAAAATGTGGAACATAGTTTCCGGTGAGTGGCGTCTTCAGCACCCGTGGCTGTAGCGCCGTGCGTCCTTGAGGGGAACGTGTCGTGAAATTGTCTTTTAAAGTACAACAATAGTTACTTCTGGGAGGTATCATAGCGCGGCTTAGGACATGGTGTCAAAGAAGCCTGACTGATTTAGATAGCTGGCAGCTGATGGAGAATAGAAACTATTACTTGGTGAAGATTGAGTTTTTAGTGAAAGTTAGGCTACGATGCCAGCATGAAAATATTGTTACTCGGCGCAAACGGTATGTTGGGTAGAGCTCTTAAGACTACCTTTGTGAACGAGGAGCTCACCGCCTGGGATATTGGCGACCTTGATATAACTGAGGCGGGAGAGGTGGCTAAGCGTATTGACGCGATCAAGCCGCAGGTGGTTATTAATGCGGCGGCCTATACTGATGTTGATGGGGCAGAAAAGGAGCGCGAGAAGGCTTGGGCGGTAAATGCTGATGGCGTGCGAAATGTGGCTGAGGCTGCCAAAGAAGTCGGAGCCACGATGGTTCATTACAGCACTGATTACGTATTTCCCGGAGACAATGAGCGAGGCTATACCGAGGATGATCAAGCCGGACCGCCGGTGAATGCCTACGGGGAGTCAAAATTGGCTGGCGAGCAGGCTTTGGCTAAGGCCGGACCGGCTTACTATTTGATTCGGACAGCCTGGCTGTATGGAGCTGGTGGCAAAAATTTTGTTGATACTATGCTGCGGCTGGCGGAGACTAAAAAAGAGTTGTCGGTGGTGAATGATCAATACGGCAGTCCTAGCTATACGGTTGACGTTGCCCAAGCTACCAGGGAATTACTTACCGGAGATTGGCAGCCGGGTGTGTATCATGCGGTTAATCAGGGGCTGACAACCTGGTATGCTCTGGCGCTTACAATATTTGAGCTGGCGGGTGTAGAAATGGAGGTCAGGGCGATTAACACCGCGGATTATCCGTTGCCGGCAGCGCGTCCACGATACAGCGTGCTCAATAATACTAGAGGCCCACAATTACGCACTTGGGAAGAGGCGTTGGCGGACTATGTTAGGCGAGCTTAGTTGTGCTACCGTAATGGTTGGCTAATTAGCTCCTCATGGGAAATACGTAAGCTGGCTGCCTGGGCCGCTT
>JACZRJ010000065.1 GCA_022574795.1 Patescibacteria group bacterium
GACACAGCTTTCGGCGGTGGCTGGTTTTAGCAGGGGCGGCAGCTCACCAGGACCTGGCCCAAGTTCCGGCGGTAGCGGTAGCGGTAGCGGTAGCGGTAGCGGTAGCGGTAGCGGTAGCGGTAGCGGTAGCGGTAGCGGTAGCGGTAGTGGTAGCGGTAGTGGTAGCGGTAGTGGTAGCGGTAGTGGTAGCGGCGACGGTGGTGGCGGAGGCGGAGGCGGCGATGGCGGCGGCGGTGGCGGCGACGGTGGTGGTGGCGACGGTGGTGGCGATGGCGGCGGCGGAGGCGGCGATGATGTCTCCTCGCCAACTGCGGCGCCACGGCAAATCATCTCCTCTCGCGGCAAGCCAAGTTCGGTGCCGTTATCATCAATCAACAGTGTAATCCGCCGAGTGCTGGGCCCGCAGTTTGTGACGCCGGAGATACACGGTTACTACGTGAGGAGACTGAGCGCGCCGGCTGGCAGCCGGGAGTCAATCCGCACACTGAGCCGGCTAGAATTAGTGATGAGCTACTGGAAAGCGGTGCGGCCGGCACAGCCGCGAGGAGATTGAGATGTCTACTAGTCACACTATTGCGCTCTGGTTAGTTGGGGGAGCTTTGCTGGTAGTTATGGTGATGGTAGCAATGCTGGTATTGCTACCCAGCTTAGGTACGCTGCTGGGAGCGGCTATATTTTCTTTATCTGCTGGTGAGACATCGCTGCCGCCAGAGCCAGTTGACCAAGTTAACCAGCAGCCAAGGTCAGACTTTTTGCCGGATCAGTATACTCAAGCAGAGACTTTTTGCCTTACTTTTATTGCAGCCTGCTCTTCGGCGTGTCAAGCGGGAGATCAGCAGAATGAATGTTTAATGCAATGTGAGATTGATTACGGGATCTGTTTAGATGAAACACTGCTGCTGGATTCGACGCCGGGAGAATAACTTTTTATACTATTATGCGGGCAATGGTAAAGGTTCCTGCTATTATTGCTCGCAAGTGTAGACGGGAAGCGCGATTGTAACATTCTGATACAGTGTCTCTGAAACTGCGTACTGGCATATCTGCTAATCCTTGTAACCCCTGGTCTCGCTTTTGCCCTCCCCCGCTATTTTTCTGACGTGCACTTTTCTTGGCAGCATGGAGGTGGTATCACCGTCGTGCTCACTGGCGTTGCGCTAATCACTTGACCATAGGGCTCACATTTCCCTGAGCAAAGAATTGTACCATTAGCCAACGCCTCCACTCAGCTGCCAGACACCTGGCAGGCAGCTTTTATGTATATCTACCGCTGCCATCTGACTCTTATTGAGTAGCTCTCACAGACAACCGTGCTATTATTTAAGAAACGTATGGATAAGCAGAGCGACATTCAGGTACCGCCGAAGTCCGTTGAGACGACGGACTCCTACCCCGTCACGCTGGAAATACCCTATCCTGAACACCCTTCTCGCCTCTGGGCGCTGGGCACGCTACTCTTCTTCATTCCCAAGATGATCGCTCTCCTCCCGCACCTGATTATTCTCAGCGTCTTGGTGTATCTCGCCTTAATTGTTACAATTATCGGACAGGTTGCCGTCCTCTTTACTGGTCGCTACCCGCGCTCCCTCTTCGACATTGTCGTCGGCTATACTCGTTGGCAGACACGCTTCACTGCTTTCTACCTGGGCCTAACCGACAAGTACCCGCCGTTTACCTTCAAATAGAAATTGCGCCCCAAGACAGTTTTCACTCTAAACAAAAACAGCCCCTGATGCGGAGCTGTTTTTCTTAAACCGGCAGCGACCTACTCTTGCTAGCGTATCAATGCTAACTACCATCGGCGCTGAAGGGCTTAACTTCCGTGTTCGGAATGGAAACGGGTGTTTCCCCTTCGCTAGAGCCACCGAGCGCTATCCCGCACGAGGCGGGACAGCGGCTCGATAGTTCTGTTCTGAAAACTAACGACAACACATTGCTAGCCAACTCGCGTCTGCCTCGCTGAGCGAGACTTACGCGAAATGAACTCATACAGCTGGACTGATTAGTACGGATCGGCTGAACACATTACTGTGCGTGCACCTTCCGCCTATCAACCTGGTCATCTTCCAGGAGTCTCATAACGAAACCTGGTCTTGGAGTGGGCTTCGCGCTTAGATGCTTTCAGCGCTTATCACCAGCCCAACATAGCTACCCAGCGATGCCTAAGAACTAGACAACTGGTACACCAGAGGTTGGTCCCTTCCGGTCCTCTCGTACTAGGAAGGACGCTCCTCAAGTTTCCACGCCTGCGACAGATAGGGTCCGACCTGTCTTGCGACGGTCTGAACCCGGCTCACGTACCCTTTTAATTGGCGAACAGCCAAACCCTTGGGACTTGCTTCGGCCCCAGGATAGGACGAGCTGACATCGAGGTGCCAAGCAGCGCCGTCTATGTGGACTATTGGGCGCTATTAGCCTGTTATCCCCGGAGTAACTTTTATCCGATAATCTTCCGCTCTTCTACACGAGAACGGTCGGTTCACTAAGCTCCACTTTCGTGTCTGCGCGACATGTCTGTCTTGCAGTTAAGCCGGCTTATGCCTTTGCACTTTCAGCCCGATTTCCATCCGGGCCAAGCCGACCTTATAGGCGCCTCCGTTACAATTTAGGAGGCATCCGCCCCAGATAAACTACCCGCCAGGCACTGTCCGGGTGGTGGGTTCACACCACGTCGTTAGATGCGTCAAATAATAAGGGTGGTATCTCACTGATGACTCAGGCAACGCCAAAGCGCTACCTTCAAAGTCTCCCACCTATTCTGAGCAGATTGCTCAACACACCAATACCAAGCTGTAGTGAAGCTTCACGGGGTCTTTCCGTCTAGCCGCAGGGTGGCGGCATCTTTACCGACAATGCAATTTCACCGGGTCCCTCGTTGAGACAGTCCCCCAGTCGTGACGCCATTCGTGCAGGTCTGAAATTACCAGACAAGGAATTTCGCTCGAATAGTCGTTAAGACTACGTTTTGTTACTTAATTATATAACTAGTTATATAATTCGGTGCAGCCATTTCTGCTGCACTCTGCATGTCGCCATGCAGATCGGACTATATCTTCACTCCGTTTTGACGGAGGCCTGACGTATAGTCTCTGAGGATTTCCAATCATAGAGATTAGATCTTTCCTGCTGATTATCCGCAGTCGTCGGATTTTCACTGTCCAAATGGACGAGTACCGCGACATACCCGGAGTTTCCAGCATATAGTCCTACTAACCTTAATTGCTCAAGATCGGCAGTCCCGCACAGCTCACCATTAGGTGAGCGACGTGGGAAGGTTTTACTATGGCAGCATCTGCGCACGAGCAGATTATTTCCTACCATAGGACGATTATAGTTATCGCCGGCGTTCACTGGCGCTTGGCCTCAAGGCTCTCACCCCGAGGGTTAACGTTCCAGCACTGGCCAGGCGTCAGCCCCTATACATCCTCTTACGAGTTCGCAGGGACCTGTGTTTTTGTTAAACAGTCGCCAGGGGTCATGCGCTGCGGCCGGCCCATCACTGAGCCGGCAGCCCTTATCGCGAGCTTACGGACGCTGTTTTGCCTAGTTCCTTAACGAGGGTTCTCCCGATCACCTTAGTGCTCTTACACCTACCTACCTGTGTTGGTTTGCGGTACGGACGGCTAGAGCTAAACGTACGACGCTTTTCCGGGAAGCTGCTTCCTCTATAGCGGTTTGGCCTGACGGCCGCACTCGCCCCCGTTACTTCGATGTTGAATGAGTACCCGGATTTGCCATGGTACTCCACCTAAGGTAACGCGCAGGATAAGTCATATGTCCTGATAGACTCCGCTGCTCCGTCCCGCCTTACTTGATGCTCTAACCGGCGCAGGAATATCAACCTGCTGTCCATCGCCTACGCCTTTCGGCCTCGGCTTAGGTCCGGCTAACCCTGGGATGATCGACATTGCCCAGGAAACCTGAGGTTTTCGGTGACAAGGGTTCTCACCTTGTTTCTTGTTACTCATACCACCATTCTCACTTCCGTCCACTCCAGCTAGCCTCGCGACTAACCTTCAACGCGTTGTCCCGTTGGTATACGGGAACGGACGAAACGCTCGCCTACCACGCCTCATCATACGATGAGACATCCGTGTCTTCGGTACCTACCTTGAGCCCCGTTGAATTTTCGGCGCAGGGCCGCTCGACGAGTGAGCTGTTACGCTTTCTTTAACAGATGGCTGCTTCTAAGCCAACTGCCTCGCTGTTTGAGCAACCCCACCACCTTTCCCACTAAGGTAGAATTTGGGGACCTTAGACGACGATCTGGGCTGTTTCCCTCTTGAGCGTGGAGCTTAGCCCCCACGTTCTGACTCCCGTGAAGACATTATGAGCATTCGGAGTTTGCTAGGGTCCCAGAGCTTGCGCCCCGAAGATCCCTTGCAGTGCTCTACCACTCATAACTTACTCACGAGGCTAGCCCTAAAGCTATTTCGGCGAGAACGAGATATCTCCAGGTTTGATTA
>JACZRJ010000066.1 GCA_022574795.1 Patescibacteria group bacterium
ATCTTGACTGGCAATTTAGCCAGATATTTAGCCACTCTTTGAGCAATATCAGACCCAGCCTGCCCCTGCTGCGCACCAGCTGCCTGCTGCTGGGCTCTGGTGTCAGCCAACTCCCGCTTTCGTCGCAACTCCTTAGCACGCCCCGGTGCACCAGCCGCACGCTTGCCGGCCGCACCACCAACCTTACGTCCTGCCGCCCGACCAACTTGCTTACCAGTCTTACCACCGGCTCGGACACTCTGTTTCCAAAAGCTGGTGGCTGCTTTAAGACTAGCCCCTTCCGTAAACGGCGCCGCTACCAGTCCAGCAACTACCACCGGCGCTGCCACCATTCCCGCGGTTGCCATTCCTGCTCCCTGTCCGGCCGCACCACCCACTCGTCCTCCCGCTTTTTTGCCTTGCTCCTCGCCGCGCTTTTCAGCCTGGCGCGTTTGCGCCCTGGCTTCCGCCAATTTCTTTTTTAGCCTGGCCTCCTTAGCCTGTAATTGCTGATTTTCGTCTGCTGTCATACCCAGGAACCACTACGTAATAACCCCTGCCATGGTGGGGCAATAGGACGAAGTTATAGCCAGCCACAGGCTATTAGTTTCAAGATGAGACATAGTGTGCCTGCCAAAAGTAGTGTTATTAGATCAAGTATTGGCGTGTCAGTGTATGATCAAGAGTAACACGTTCTGCTAGGCTAACGCCTAAAAATATCGCTAACTGGCCGAGGTAACGGCCGTCATTTAACCAGCCAGTAGCACACTGGAGCCGCCTCTCGTGTCTCCCGCATTATTTGGGCACATCACCAGCCCTGACTGCTTGCTGGGCCATTTCCCGCTTGGCTGCTTCAATTGCCAGCAACTGCTGTGGATCAGAGGTAATCACCTGATCTTCGGCATAACTGGCCACGATCTTAATCGCCACATGCTTTAAGCCGGCAAAGAAAATCCCTTCACCCACATCGCTTTCTAGCAAACGATACTTTTCGTGCTCAGTGAGATAAAAGGTATCAGACAACAAATCAATTGAGGCCGGCGATTGTCGTAAGAGTAGCTGGATTGATGAATTAGTAATCACGGGCTTACCGTATTTCGATTCCAAAAAATCGGTGATGTCTTGGGTGATCGTCGTTACCCCCAGATAATACTTGCGGGCACGCTTAGCCATCGAGTAAAGAAACTGCGCCGACTCAGGATGCTGCATTAAGATCCAGGCCTCATCCACAATCAATAGCCGCCTTCTCAACTGCGAACGGATCCTATTCCAGATGAATCCCAAGACAACATACATTGCCACCGGCCGCAGCTCCTCTTGCATGTCCCGGACATTAAAGACTATCAATTTTTGGTTCAGATCAATGTTAGTTGGGCGGTTAAAAATTCCGGCAAAGGTTCCTTCCACATATCGCTCGATCCGCTGCGCCACGCCCTTGCCACCTGCCATGTCCTGAATAATATTGTAGAAATCTTGCAGCGTAGGCACTTGTTGCTTAGACTCTTGCCAAGGAACCTTCGGGCTAATGTTTTTAAGCGCATACGATTCCCACAGTGCTCGATCTACCAAGGAACGTTCCTCCGCCGAGACTCCCTCAGCCATCAGTGAAACAAAGCCAGTCAACCGGATGATATTTTCCCGCAGCACGGCATCCGGGCTATCCTCAGCCGAAAGTTCCGGGAGATCAAACGGATTAATCCGATGCTCTGAGGCCACGGCAATTTTGAGATAGGCCCCGCCGACAGCCTCAGCCAGGTAGCGATACTCCTGTTCAGGATCAATGACAATGACCTCGGTATCGAAGATAAGGCTGCGTAAGATTTCTAATTTCACTGCGTAGCTCTTGCCCGCACCAGCCTTGGCTAGCACCACCATATTAGCGTTCTCTAAGCTGAAGCGATCAAACAATATCAAGCTGTTATTATGTAAATTGATGCCGTACAGGATGCCGGTATCGCTAGTTAAATCGGAGCTGACAAACGGAAAACTGGCTGAGAGTGGCGAGCTGTTCATATTGGTATGAACCACGAGCTCGTCGCGACCCAACGGCAAAGTCGAGGAAAAGCCCTGCGCCATTTGAAACAGCGCCGGCTTGGCGTAGACCAGGCGACTCTCTAACAGCACCTCAACCTGTGCCACGATCTCATCCAACTCCTCCTGACTGTTAGCGTACAGGGTAATATAGAGACCAAATTGGAAGAATTTCTCAGTTCCCTGCACTAATCGATCCCGCAACTCTTCAATATCACGGTAGGCAGTCTCCAGCTTCGGGTCACGGGTCTTACCCCCCTCAACCTGCATCGAGATTGAAGCCGACACTTGCGTTGACCGCCGCCTGAGCATTTTGAGAATTGTCGCTGAGTCTTGCGGATAGATAAACATCGCAATATCAAATTCCACGTCGAAATTAATCACTGAGGAAAACCAATTGGTATCCAGAAATCGTGGATAGGTGGTGATAAACAGAGTGGTAGCAAATTTGCCATCAATTTCTATCCCGGTTGATGATATTTTCACGGCACTTGGTGCCACTAAATCACGCAGTGACGACACCCCACGATCAAACTGCTGCTGCTGAACTTGGCTGACTGATTGTTGCTGGTCTTTGGCCATAGAGACTTCCTTTCTTTAAGCTAGCTCTGCGTGACGTTTTCCTGCACTCTCAGCTGCGCCACATTGCGCAACCGGGCATTTCGCGAGGTCACCGGGTTATACAAGTTGTAGTACAACTCCAGCAATTCTTGCGTCTGCAGCAAATACAAACGTAATCCTATGCTGCGCAGGCCCATCGCCGCTTGATTAACTCGTTGCATCAACTGCACACGACTTCTGGCAAACTCTTCATCAGATAACTTGCGTTTGCCCGCAGCGTGCACCAGGCCCTTAAAGATTCGACCAAAAAAACCTTCCTTCTTACTCTGTTGTAAAGCAAAGGGCACCGTTACGTAAAAAGACTTAGACATAATGTTACCCGACTTAACCAATTCAGAGACAAAGTTAGCATACTCATCAAGCTGCAGCCTCAGGAGGTCATTCGACTGTAACTCACGCAGTGATCTAACGTACTCAATATAAGGCGTCACATCCATTTGCCGGGAGGTAATAGAGATTTGCACCGAAAAGTTAAGACTATTAAGAAAGTCTTGATAAGCGAATACAATCGCGCGTTGTTCTTCCTCAGACTTCAAGGCAAAATTTATCGACGATACCATCAACGTTGCTCGCATAGTGCCGTCAAACATGATTGCTACCCCATCGCGAATTTCGGCCACTCGAACCAGGCTCTGGGTTGCTCGGCCACGAGCTGACGGCTTTTGCATCTCTGCCATGTACCTCAGTGTACTGAATTGTCCTGTAGCTGGCTACGAGGAGGCTGGTCTATTGCTGGTTGCCGTCATCGGATCATCAAGATCGTCCTGATCCACTATATTGCCCTCAGTTTCTATTGCTTGAGCATGAATTTGAAGAGTCGTCGCCGCACCCTCCTCTTCCTCAACAAACGACAAATATTCAGGTCCGCGCACCGGCAAAGAGTCCTCGGCGCTCTGACGCTGCCAGATATATAGTTGTCCCGAAGCGAAATAAGAGACGACATTAGCTATCACAGCAAATAGCGACTTACCATTAAGCTTAAAGTGAGCCAGCAGGACCGCTGCCCCCAACACGGGAATAGCTACCGGTACAAAGAGCGCCAAGGGGAAAGCTAAATACAGCGGTACCAAAATTCCGACCGCGCCCACATAGATAATAAACTGCTTGAGGGTTAGCGGCCCAATTATTTTGTCCTCGATATCAACAAATTGTGGAACTTGATAACGCACAAATTAATGTAATAGGTAATTAGTAACTCGTAATTTGTAACTCTACACTAGCCTAACACTTTGCTGTTTCTCGATCGAGCGTACGAGGCCATTTATTAGTTGGCTAACCGCTATTGTCTGAGCAATAAAATCATTGCATTGCGAGTCTGTGATGTACTCAAGATCTTTGGCTAAGACCAAATGGTTCTGTACTTCTGCAGCAGAACCGCGTGCTTGATAGTAGAAACGCACCTTGTCTTTAAAGTGATATCGCGCAAACCCTTCTGCAATATTAGCGGTAATAGAACTGGCCGCTCTTCGTGTCTGACTCGTCAGACCATAGCGTTCATCATTAGGCCAAGATCGCGTCACCTTATATACAGCTAACACGAGTTTATGTCCCTCCTGCCAAGCACGTAAGTCAAAGAAAGAAGCCACGCTGCTCTCTATTGTCCATTATCTTAAAACTGCAATTATCAGCTAACAATTACCAATTACCAGTTACAAGTTACCGCTTACTTCGGGATAGGCGGCGGAGGTGGTGGCCCTTGCTCCTTATTAAGGTCCAAGACGTTGGGGGATTTTTGTACCGGGCCGGCTACTGGCTGGGTCGGTGGCGCAGGCGCAACCGGTGGTTGCTGTGCCGCCGCCTCCTGCGCTGCCTGAATCGATGCCTTTTCGTCGTC
>JACZRJ010000067.1 GCA_022574795.1 Patescibacteria group bacterium
ACGGCTCCAGCGATATCGACAGCGAGGCTGGCCAGCGCGCGCTCAATTTCTATACCGCTTTTGCTAATCCCGGGAAAGAAATCTACACCTGGAATAGTACCCAGGAAGATTCTCTGCAAGCCTTCGCTACTGGCGCCACCAGTCTAATGATTAACTACGCCTATCACCTACCCACGATCCGAGCTCTTAATCCTAAGCTACCGCTAGCGACAGCACCGCTGCCTCAAATTAGTGGCAGCGCCGAGGGGGATCAGATCAATTTCGCTGCCTACTGGCCTTTTGCGGTGGCAGCCAAATCTCCTCACCAGGCAGCTGCCTGGGATTTTCTACAATTTCTTACCAGCCAGGAACAAGCTGACGCCCTCAATCAACGCCAAAAACTCCCTCCAGCCCGAAATGATAATAAGGTAAACTTAACGAATGATCCGCTGCTCAAGCCTTTCGTTGATCAAGTACCAACCGCTATCAGCTGGCCTAGATTCGATCTATCCACCTCAGACAACATCTTTAGTGACCTCATTAACAATGCCGGTACCGCCCAATCCTCAGTCAGTGAGGCTCTGGGTAAAGCAGCCGGGCAACTGAGCCTCCCGCTAGCCCCATGATCACCAAGTCAAAACAGCTCCTGTTGATTGCCGTCGTTACGCTAGTCGTCATCTCGCCACTGGTCGTCTCTGCCCAAACCGGCCGCGACACCAGATTCCCTAACCCTCTCCAAGGTCTCTCCGACATCACCACGCTACTGATCAATATCATCAAATGGCTCTTTGGCGCCGCCATAGTTCTGGCTATGGCCGCTATAGTCTACGCTGCCATCAGATTAATTGTTGGTTTTGGTACTGAAACAGAAGCTCAACAAGCCAAGAACATTATCAAATGGGCCATCCTTGGCTTAATTGTCGTCTTCATTGCTTTCGTCATCGTAGATACCCTGCAGGATGTCCTGAAGGCCGGCTAGCGAAGGTAAGTAACCAAAGGCCAGAGAGCCAACACACCAATCAGCCAGCTGTACCATCCTCCGTTACGGTTCAGAAGTTTTTTGAAGCCAGCGAGCTCTCGTCTAACCAGCCAGCCGACTCCTGTGGTATGGTAACGTCGAGTTCATACAGGCATGCGAATATTTTCTCTTAAAAAGTCAGTCCTGCTACTGCTGGGCGGTACCTTCGCCTGGCTTCTGCCAGCAGTCGCCAGCGCCCAATTTAAAAATCCCATAACCAATTCTTCATTGTCAGAAATTATTCGGGACGTTTCTTACTGGCTGACAGGTTTGGTAGTTACCTTAGCTACCATGGCTGTTATTTGGGGCGGTATCAGGCTCATTATTGGCGTCGGCCGTGAGCAAGAAATACAAAAAGCTAAAACTATCATCTTGTGGGGCATCATTGGCCTAGCCGTGGCCTTTCTCGTCTGGGTATTCCTCTGTACGATTATGGAACTGCTCAACGTCGGATGTCTAAGCTACACTCTCGGAGAAGGCAGTTCTTAGTAGACCCCCCCCTGTGAGGTATCTCCGTAGGTCTAATAGCGCGCCTTCACACCAGGAAGCAGAATAATCTCTTTTTGTAATAAGCAGTCTAAAAAATATGGACACAATAATCTCCTCGCTATGTACCTACCCCCCTAACCCTGCCCGTACCGCCTGGCTGCGACCTCGGAATGTTCCCACTACCACCGTTGTTACCCTGGCCATGTTTGGACTCTCTGCCAGCTACGCCAATGCCCAAAATGACCCCAGGACGCTAACGGGGGGTCTTGGCCAGGTAAAGCGAACCTTGGGCGGTAAGGGGGCCATCACCAACAAGAGCCTATTCGAGATCGCCATAAACGGCATCAACTTTGGGCTCTCGCTCGTTGCCGTCATCGCCCTGCTGACGATTGTCGGTGGCGCCATCTATTACCTCATCTCACTTGGCAATGACGAAAAGATGCAGCGAGCCAAAAAAATAGTGCTCTACGCTATTCTTGGTGTCATGGTGGCCGGCATCTCCTTTGTTATCATCGAAACCATCAAGCTAGTCATTCAATAGCCCACGCTCACTAGTACCCTGTCACTAGTACCAATAGATGTATACTAAAACAATGCCGCGAACTAACCAGGCCACCAGCCACGTCTGGCTAGGCTTTGCCACCCTGGGACTATTGCTCCTCCCTAAGTTTGCCTCAGCTAAAGACCCTGAAGGTCTCAATGCCGCCTTTAAGAAACTGCAAGACGGCATTGCTGGCACTGGCGTAGTAATCGGAAAACCCTTCTTCCAAATTTTGCTGGAATCGACAAATTTTCTGCTCTCGCTGATCGCCGTGCTGGCCCTGGCTACAATGGTGTGGGGTGGTATTTACTACATCATCTCACTTGGCAATGACGAAAAGATCCAAAAGGCAAAAAAAATTATCCTGGCTGCAATAATTGGCATCATTATCGCCGGCATCTCCTTTGTTATCATTGCCACTCTGAAGACTGTCTTAGCCGTGTAGACTATCTGTCTAGTAGTTATGAGACCAACCCTTCCCAAAGTAGTAGCCCAGCTTCAACCTAACCGCCGGCTAATTGCCGCGTTGACTCTGCTAGCCCTACTGAGCGCTCTGCCAGCAGCAGCGCTGGCCCAATCCGGAGGAACTAGCACCACCCCAATTGGAGGGGGCGGCGGAACCTTCACCTTCAAACAAGGCTTTTATCAGGTAGCTGCTAATTTGGGGCCGGCCCAAGTCAGAGAATTCAAAGACCTGAAAGACGTCGTTATCTTTCTGCTACAAGCCTTCATTATCTTAGTCGCTGTGCTCGCGCTCGCTGCCCTCGTTCTGGGTGGCGCCATGTATATCATTGCTCTTGGTGATGAGCAAAAAACAACTCGCGCCAAGAAAATTATCCTCTACGCAATTATTGGGCTACTCGTCATTGGTGCTGCCGGCCTGATCACCAATGTCGTGGTGAACTTCATCGGCGCCTAGTCTCACTCACATGAACTCAAAAATTCGCGCTGTCCTCTTTACCACCGCCGTGGTTACCCTCGCCCTGAGTGTTTTTCCCGCTGCTGCCCAAGTCAAACCAATACTCAACCTTGAGTGTGGTCTACTTGGGCTTAAGTGCGACATCAATAACCAGGCCGCAGACCTGCGTCTCTATATCTTTAGGTTGATTAACATCACTTTGATCTTAGCCTCAGTCATCGCCTTGGCTGTACTGATCCTTGGTGGTCTGCGATACATTTTGGCGCAGGGTGACGAAAGCAAGCTAGAGAGCGCCAAGAAAACCATTCTCTACGCCATTATTGGACTCATTGTTATTGGCTTAGCAGCTGTCATTGTTAACTTTGTCTTTGTCGCCATCCGCTTTGCTGAGTAAGTGAGGCCAATGTCTGAGCTTGAATATCCTTGAATATCATTATTTGCCACGCTAGCGTAGTTTGTAAATGTGCGGTATTATTATAACAGAGTTTTATGAAACCAAATTATTGATTTACATTGAAGGAGGTGAGGAGCAGATGCGTATTATCACAAAGCGAACATTGGCTGCAGTAACAATCGCAAGTTTTCTAGTAGTGCCAGGCGTTGCCCTGGCTCAGGGATTGGCTACTCAGGTTATTCCGCCAGGCGGAACCCAAACTGGCAGTGATCTTCCCAACGCTATCACGAACATTCTAAACGCGCTTCTTGTGCTGGTGGCTATCGCCGCACTAATCATGTTGATTATCGGTGGCGTACGGTACATCTTCTCTGGTGGCGATGAGGAAAAGGCAGCAGCTGCCAAAAACACTATCCTCTATGCTCTGGTTGGCTTGGTTGTTATCGCTCTTGCCGCAGTTGCAGTTAACTTTATCTTGCAGGCTGTTGGCCCACCCACAGGTCCTTAAGAGAAACTCTTGATTCCGATTGTAGTGAACGAAAACAACGCCCCGGGTTTCCCCGGGGCGCTTGTTGTATCTGGTACAGCCTGGCGGCGGGTTATGCTAGAATACAAACAACACGCAACACGTACGGCTTTACCTGCTAAATCCTATGACTCCAAGCAAACGTAGCCTCTCAATAATTACGCTCCTCGTCGTGGCTCTAGCTCTCACCCCAGCCATCGCCAGTGCCCAATTTGAAAGCTTGGAGGACGCGGGCTTAAATCCCGAGGGTACGCCACGAGGCTCTGACCTCAAAGGCGCTATCGCCGACCTGATCAACGTTGCCTTAAGCCTCATTGCAATTATTGCGCTCATTTTCCTCATTTTTGGCGGTTTCAAATATATCGTCGCCCACGGTGATGAGCAAAAGCTCACTGTTGCCAAGAGTACCGTCCTCTATTCGCTGGTCGGCTTAGTGATTGTCGGCTTGGCAGCCGTCATCATTAATTTCGTGATCGACGCTCTGCCCAATTAAATGTCGATACCAACTCTAACTTCAGTATGCAGAAGAATACCGTCAGTCGCCTGATCTTTATTACTCTCCTGGTGCTTGTCACCACCGCCTTGATCACCCCGCT
>JACZRJ010000068.1 GCA_022574795.1 Patescibacteria group bacterium
GCGCCGGTCATATTCCTGGCTAAACTGGCCGTGAATAAGATTATCGGCGAACCAAAATTGGGCTTGCTGGTTATTGGCTAGGCTGGCTTTGATCAGTTGAGCATGGTTGAACGTTATGGTGGTGTCATTTTTTGAGTGAATGATCAGCACGGGGATGGTTAGCTGCTGGGCGCTGGCAGCTGGAGAAACAGCCTTACTATCAAGGCCCAGAAATATTTTACCCCATAGCCGCGTCAACGCCGCCAGCGGATAGCGCAGCCCCGGCAAGGGATATAGCGCTGGCACCATCAGATTAAGGTTGGCATAGCTCGCTTCACTGATGACGGCTTTGACGGTTGGATAATCGGACGCTGTCATCAGCGCCACGGCTCCTCCCAGTGAGAATCCCCAGAGACCAATCTTGTGATAGCCCTGGCGCTGGAGCCACTCGATGGCGGCGCTTAAGTCGGCGGTCTCCTTGGCGCCAATGGTTGTGTAGGCTCCGGCACTGGCGCCATGGTAACGGAAGTCAAACAGGAGCAGGTTATAGTGCTGAGCCAAAAAAGCCATGGCGGGCAGAATGTTACCTTTATCGGCTGGGTAGCCATGGAGCAAGATGATCGTTTTGTCTGTCTCTTGGTTGGGAATAAACCAACCGGCCAGGCGCAGGCCATCCTTGGTGGTTAGGTTGATATCGTCATAGTCAAGTCCGAAGTCGCGGGGGGTGACTGGGGAGGTTAGGCGGGGCGGGCGAATGGAGCTATAGAATCCCCAGAGGCTCAGCAGCACCAGCCCAGCGACGACTGCTAGCAGCAGCGGCAACGACCTGGCTAATAAGTTTAGGTGATCCATGGTTCCAGTATACAATGTTCACCTGGCTATCACGGTTGGTTGTGACCTGGTTAAGGTACCGTGATTTAAGCAATCGGTGCGCCGTGGTGGAGTTACGTTTCTCGCTCGTATCTTTTCTGACCACGAGCTGGCGGGCAGTCCCTCGGTGGAGACATTGGCTGGTCTGTTTGCTGCTAAGGAAGCAACTCTCAAAGCCTTAGGGCTTAAACCGGGGAAGTGGCACAGTATCGAAGTGTATCATGAGGTAGATGGCCGGCCCAAGCTGTGGCTGTTACTGCCAGCTGCCTCGCCAATTGAGGTAGCGGTTAGCATTAGCCACGATGGACATTCATATCCTAAGGTTCCTGTAACTTACAAATAAACGCCTTGCCATGCCAACCATAGGTAAAATATGGTCTCATAGACACTCTGGTGTGTTCAGCCAGAAATTCCTTTTTAGCTAAACTCTCACCACGATCCGGATCACCGTTATAGCAAAAGTAATCATCAAAACAAATCACGGTGCCCGTCTGTAAGTAATCGACGACAAAGTACAAAGCTTCCCGGGTCGACTCATACAAGTCACAATCAATATAGATAACAGCTGCTTTTTTAAGAGGTAACTTTCTTTTTAAATCCTGCGTTAAAACCTCCCTATAAAATCCCTTAATAAGCGTGTACGTGGAAGGGTTGATCCCATGGTTTTGCAGTACCCTCTCAAAATCCTCCTGACTCTGGGTAAATGTTCCTTCAGGGAAATTTGGGTGGACATCAACACCATCACTTTTGGGTAACCCCTCGAAGGAATCAAAGCCATACAGATGTTGCTTAAGTTTCCGGGCCCGCATGGCATCAAAGGCGTATCTGAACGTATGCGCTCCACAGCAACCAAACTCAAGATAGTCTCCCTCAATTTGGTTATAAGCAACGAATTCAGATACTCGATCCAACGCCGCTTTCCTCGGTGTGGTGCGGTGTGCTACGACAGACCAGATATGGTTATCTACAGCCTGTGGAATCAGGTTCCTGGCTTGTTCTCTTAAGAAGCTCATCTAGTTATTTTTACACCTGTTCGCATATTTACATAGTCTTAGGCTTTATCTATATACCCATCAAGGTTAATGAGCTAGCTAATGTTGTGGCATGAACGGTGGGGCTGGCTCCACTCCGACCAAGGGAGGGTCAGACATGCAAAGTTGGTGTACAGTCGCGGCCTTACTCGTCACGCTTCGTGATGATGCGCTTCAATCTTGGGCTTGGTACGTAGCAGACAAACTCAAAGTGAATAGTTAGGTTAACTGCAGTTGAACTCCGACTTTGAGATTCATATCCTAGCCGGCGGGGCTAAGTCAATTTCATTGAGGGGAAGTACCTGACGCTTTCTTTCATCTTCCGGCTACTTTACTGAAGCTCTATCCAATCGTCGGGCTGGTCGAACACAAAGATGCTGTCGCGACCGAGCTCTTCTTTAATTATACAAGGGTCTGCATCGCGATCGGCCTTTGACTTAATGATATTTTCCAGGGTGACGCCGCGAGCAGAGTACTGGGCGAGAACGTCTGAACTCATATAGTTAAAAGGAGAAACAGTTCGTTGCTTGAGACCAAAGATGCGCATGCCCATGTCAAAGTTGACAAGGTCACGTTCATGAGCGTAGCCGATATGTTGGCCAGCAGTTATTACCGAACCCTTTTGGTCGAAGGCTGGTAGCAAATCAACGTGGAAGAAGATGAAATGTGTACGGGCAGTTGCCTTAGGTGAGAGATGTACGCGGCTGCCTCTTGACTCACGAGCGATGGCACTGACGGTGCCATCGAAGGGAGCGAAAATTTTCACCTGGCCTGATGATTGGATTGTTGTGATGTAGTGTTTCATCGAGCGATCTGTCTCTTTCTCGCCTTTGGCATTTCGCCCACTATAATCATGACCGACGCAGCTGCGAAACTTGGAGAGGAGCTTTATTTGGGTGAGGTCCAACGGGTTCGCGACGATGAGGGGTTCGCTGGAATTGATGTCGTTATCTTGAGGGTCGGCAACTATCATTCCAATTCCCAAGATTAGGATGATGATGACACTACTAATAATGATGAGTCGTTTTTTCATACGGTGGCTTTGGTCGGTGATGGTCAAGGACTAGGCTAGATTATTGGCGGCTAGTTCTCTCCCCTATTACGTTTTTCTATAGTCCGAGTTGAGTGCTGAGTGCGGAAACGTAGGTATCCAAAAAATAGGGAATGGCTATGGCCAAGCCTAGTAAAGGCAGGAGAAAGGTAATCACACTCAAAACGATTGTCCAGAGAAACATTTTGCGGGTTTTCTCAACGCTAGCGAAAATTTTCTCGAGCAGTTCCCGATTCTGCTGCTCGGCTGTTTCTGGAGCTGGTGGAGTTTCATCGTCTGACATGTCACTAGTATATCACGTCACTCATTGTTAAAGCTCAGGTTATTCTATTAGGTCTACCGTGGGGGGCGAGTGCAGCCTCATCTTTTAAAGGAGTTCTAGGAAAGAATAATGAGAGTTTCTGCCATCTACATATGATTTCATCACATGTTGTTAATAGAACCTCCACAAAATATGCTTTGATTGACAAACGTGGGTGGTCGACGAATGATGAATGTGAAGAGGGACGGTGTGCACGAGTACGTTAGCAACTTGGCCTCACGCCCTGCCTGCAAGACCCGCCTTAGTCTTCTCGCCAGGCCTGCCAGTTCTACGTACTCGTGCCACTTATTTTGTTCTCTATACCAACCGCCACTAATTAAAGGCGGTTTTTTATTTGTAGGAGCTTGAGTACCGCGTACGCTCACTTCCAGCTAGCTTTTTTCTTGGCTACTGTTGTAGGGCTTTTTCAATTTTCTCTTTGGGTGGCACAATACCAGCGCTGATGAGCCGACCGTTGATAATAAGTTGGGGCGAATGCAGGCTGCCGTAACGGGCGAGCGGCAGCCACCACCAGAGCCACCATGGTCGAATAATTAGGGTCACAGTATCCTGAAGATTTTTCTCGCGGATGACATACTTCACTACATTAATTAAGAGATCACACTCGGCACACCAGGCTTCCGGAATCGTGAAGAAGCCCTGACGGCCGGTGTAGCGGTAGATAATAATTGTGGTTGGCTTGGTCATGGAAATGTCTTGACGAGTTTACGGCGGTGTCTATAATTAAAGTATTGCTTAATGACTTAAACATATCAAACAGACTGTGACCGAGGTGACTAATTACCAAGGGAGGTGATAGATATGGAAGAGGAAAAAACAGGAGTTTGTGTATCGTGCGGGGCAACTGATACGAAGATTAACGATGAGAATAAGTGTGAAAATTGTGGCGGAGGTATGAAGGATGACCAGGCATAATCATAGGGGAGGGTATTGATACTGATGCGCCTGGCGACACCGAGGAAGGTACGAGCTAGGTTAGCTACTTTGGCGCCCATACCTAGAGTTAGCTCTTAGTATGGGCGTTGATGTGTTGTCTTGATTGCTGTGCTGACGTATTAGGGGGGTTGGGGTGAAGCCAGCCCCTTAGCG
>JACZRJ010000069.1 GCA_022574795.1 Patescibacteria group bacterium
ATCACCTGACAAACCATCATAAAGATCAACCTTGCCATTCTCAGGTAAACCCGCCCTCTTCAACTGCCGGCGCACCTCATCTTCACTGACTCCCGCGAACGACGGTGAAGCCACGTAGAAATTATTGACCAAGGCCGCCATCCCCAAATGTGTCTCCAAAATCTGTCCGATGTTCATACGCGAAGCTACTCCCAACGGGTTGAGCACCACGTCAACTGGCGTGCCGTCAGCCAGGTACGGCATGTCTTCCTCGGCCAGTACTTTAGAAATCACTCCCTTGTTACCATGACGTCCCGCCAGCTTATCCCCAACCTGCAATTTTCGCAGCTGGGCTACGCTCACCTGCACCTGTTGAATCACACCACTCGGTAATTTGTCGCCATCTTCTCGAGCAAAGATCTTAACGTTAACTACCTTGCCCATCTCTCCGTGCCGCAGATACAGTGAGCTATCCTTAACATCCTTAGCTTTTTCTCCAAAAATGGCCCGCAGTAGCCTCTCCTCAGCAGTCAGGTCTGTCTCACCCTTATTAGTAACCTTGCCCACCAGAATATCACCCGAGTGAACCTCTGCCCCAACTCGGACAATACCATCTTCAGCCAAGTTACGGAGCTTCTCCTCACTAACGTTAGGAATGTCACGCGTGATCACTTCTGGTCCTAACTTGGTATCCCGCACATCAATAGTGAATTGTTCCAGGTGCACAGACGAGTAGCGATCTTCCCGCACTACCCGCTCAGAAATCACAATGGCATCCTCAAAATTTCCCCCGTTCCAGGTGGAAAAGGCCACCAACAAATTTTGCCCCAAGGCCAACTCGCCCATGTCAGTTGAGCTGCTCTCGCCAATAATATCTCCCTTAGCTACCTGCTGACCTACCTCAACTAAAGGACGCTGAATTAAAGCAGTTGACTGGTTACTACGCTGAAAGTTTTGTAATCGATATATCGTCTTCTCTTTCTCGTCATTAGTCACCTCAATATGTCGGCCGTCCATTTCAGTCACGGTGCCAGCTTCATTAGCAATCACTATTTGTCCGGAATCAGCCACCGCCTTGGCTTCCATACCTGTTCCCACCCGCGGTGCCTCTGGAACAATCGAAGGTACCGCCTGGCGCTGCATATTCGAACCCATCAAAGCACGCTGGGCATCATCATGTTCGATGAAAGGAATCAGGCTAGCCGCCAAGGAAACAGTTTGGCTCGTCGACACATCCATGTAATCAACCGTGTCAGCAGCAACGTCCGAAAAATGACCCCGGTCGCGGGCCTCAACTCGCTCGTTAACAAACTCTTTGGTGGCGGTTAAAGGCTCACCCGCGTGTGCAATAACCACCCGGTCTTCCGCCGTGGCGTCCAAAAATTCAGTTTTGTCGGTTACTTTGCCATCCACTACCTTGCGATATGGCGTCTCCAGAAAGCCATACTCATTCAAGCGAGCAAACAACGCCATGTGACCCACCAGACCAATGTTTGGCCCTTCCGGTGACTGAATCGGACAAATTCTGCCATAGTGAGTCCGATGCACATCGCGTACCTCAAAACCAGCTCGGTGGCGATCAAGTCCACCAGGCCCCATCGCTGAAAGTCGCCGCTTGTGTTCTACCTCAGACAGAATATTGGTTTGGTCCATGAACTGAGATAGGGGAGAGCTAGTGAAGAATTCTTTAACTGCCGCAATAATCGGGCGAGCATTAACCAACTGCGAAGGTGTCGCCTGATCAATCTCTAAGGTACTCATGCGATCTTTAGCGATCCGCTCCATCCGCATTAGTCCTACTCGAAACTTGTTTTGGATCAGCTCGCCGGCCGCCCGCACGCGCCGATTACCGAGATGATCAATATCATCAGCTGGCTCCTGGGTAACATTCAGGCGAATAACTTCTCGCAACACCTCAACTAAGTCTTCCTTGCGAAAGGCACGGTGCTCAACATCTTCGGGTACCTGCAAATTTAATCGCCGATTCATTCGATGACGCCCTACCTTACCCAAATCATAACGATCAAAGCGGAAAAACATGTCATTAAGCATCTGCTTGGCATTGTCGACAGTCGCCAGATCCCCCGGCCTCAATCGTTTATACACTTCCTTGAGACCCTCATCTTGGGTCGTGGCGGCATCTTTCTTGATCGTGGCCTCAATGTGAGACAACTCCTTGTTAGTGTCGACATCAGCGAATAGTTTCTTAAGCTCAGCATTGTCTGCGATACCCATTGCCCTCAGTAATGAGGTAATCGCTACTTTGCGTTTGCGATCAATCCTTACATAGATAGCCCCGTCAGCTGCTGTCTCTATTTCAAGCCAGGCTCCGCGATTAGGAATAACCTTAGCTCCATACCAACGCTGACCGCGTGTCGTATTCGACGTAAAAAAGACACCAGCTGATCGAATCAGCTGGGATACTACAACTCGCTCCACACCATTAATAATGAAAGTGCCCCGTGGCGTCATAACCGGAAACTCACCCAAATATACCTCTTGGTCCTTAACCTCACCGGTCTTCTTATTAACCAAACGCACCGCCCAACGTAACGGTGCTTCAAAAGTGGCATTACGATCGCGGGCTGTCTCCTCAGTATACTTCGGTGCATCCAGATAGTGATCTAAAAAGTGCAGCTCCAAATTTCCAGCGTAATCCTCAATTGGTGAAATTTCAGCCAGCAGCTCAGCTAAGCCCTCCTCGAAAAACCATTTATATGAGTTAATACTCGTGACTAGCAAATTTGGCGGCTCGGCACCTGCCCTAGCAGCCTCAGAAAAGGTCACACGTTTACGCAACTGGTTAGGCATTAAATGTGATTGAGGCCAGTGCCGGCTAAGTAATTAATGATAGTGCTTTAAAAAAATACCTACTTTACCTTCTATAACTTTAAATAACACGCAAGTCTTTTTTTCTATTTCCAGCAAAATTACAGCTAAACAAGCACATAAACCCCACCCACAAGCGAAGGTGTGGAGAACAGGTTACGTGGTCAGGGCTACAGACCATGCGTGGAAAAATCCCTTCAACAGAGCGCATTAGTATGCTCTGCGCACGTGCCGCACCCCGCTATTAATATGCTGCATCTACACAAATATACTCATCGTCAAAGACGATTTATTGATCTTAGCCAAGCCAGTCAGGCACGTCAAGACAATCTGACAAAAATAGGTAGACCTAAAAAACCATTAAAACAGTACTTATTTTGACCCAGGTGAACTTCCTGAAGTGCTCTGTCAGTCAACTAGGACAAAATCAGCTGGCTGATGATAGATCTTCCAGATCAAGGTGGGCCGCATACGCCAGTATTCCCGCAATAACCAAACAAGTTCGTACCGCCATGTGCTGCTCAACGCCACTTCTTGAAACAACAATTTTCCTAAGCTTCTCCAGAGCTATCTTTTCCTGACGCATCAGGCTATCGATGGCAGTTAACAAACTAGTCCCCAGCCGACGATCAAAAGTGAGGCGGATCTGTGCAATAACCTGCTGATCCTTAACCAGTGCCACCACGGCGCTAGCGCCAGCCACATCAATCAGTAAGCTGAGTGACCTGGACATCTAAGAAGATGAGAGCTCGGAGATGAGTTCCAGGATGACTTGGCGATCACTCCAAGCAACCTGCTCGCTGCCAACTACTCGTGTAGTATAGTTGCCCATCCCTGTTACCACGACAGCATCACCCGGCCGAGCTTTTTGCAAGGCATATTTAATTGCCTCTCGGCGATCCTCGATTCGCCGCCAAGGCAAGCGCAGACCTTTCAACCCAGCCTCCAACTCATTATAAATAATCTCTTCCGGCTCATCATACGGCTCATCCTGAGTAAGCACAATCTCGTCCGCGTATTCTGCTATTACTTTGGCAATCAGCGGACGCTTAAGGCGGTCCCGGCGACCAGCGACGCCTATTTCAATATCGTGAAGGCGTGGCCGCAGAACGGCGGCAGCTCAGTCGCGGCCGCGGGCAGCATCGACTTCTGGATCGCCAAGGGCGAGCTGGAGTCTGGCTTCAATAAGAGCGGCTTCATCAATCAGTCGATCCTCGACGCCGCTCTGGCGATCGTCGGCAACGCGGCTGGATCGCGCTGAGGAGAGCAGTCAGAAGGGTAGTGCACAGTAGACGGGCGGACCGGGGAAGCAACCCGGTTCCGCCCGTCGGCGTTCTGCAAAGGGGTCAGCGACGATGACGGCGATCGCGAAAAGAACGAACACGACGTGGGGACTACGGATAGCCCTGTTTGTTCTCATCTCGATCACTTGTCAGTT
>JACZRJ010000070.1 GCA_022574795.1 Patescibacteria group bacterium
GGAGCCGGAGAAGGCGACTCGGATGAAGGCGTTCACCGCACCTGAAGGCTGGCGAAGGGCTGATGGGTTCTTTGCGTATGACAGGGTGAAGTCGGTTACGCGGACGTTGATGCGTGAGACTGTGGCGATTGAATTGGAGTCGCCCCATACTCACGTTACCGCTGGGCTGGTGACGCATAACACTGGGATCGAACAGTTCAATATAGGGTACGTGACGTTCACGTTGATGGCGCACCTGGTGCGGTGGGAGCAGGCGATCCGGCGGGACTTGATTCTGGCGCCCCAGACGTTCTTTGCGAAGTTTATTGTCGACGGGTTGCTGCGGGGGGCTAGCGAGGCTCGGGCGGCGTTTTACGCGTCGGCGATCACGAATGGCTGGATGACTCGGAATGAGGTGCGGGAGCTGGAGGACATGAATACGGTTGATGGTCTGGACGAGTTCCTGGTGCCGCAGAATATGGCGGAGGTGGGGGAGGACGGGAAGGTGACGCCGATCAACAAGATTCTGCCGGATAGCGACCGCGGCAGGGAGGCCAGTGCCGGCGACAGGGCGCGGCTGCTGGCTCACGAGGCGGCGGCGAGGGTTGTGCGGAAGGAGCAGGCGGCGGTGTTAAGTGCGGCAGCCTTTGCTTCGATTTTTGCTGTGGTCGACTTTATTTATCAGCGCTTTGATCCGTTCTTAGCCGCTTTTGCTTACACCAGGCTGGGAGTTGGAGTCGTGGCCTTGATTTTGCTTGTTGTCTTGATGCTGCCAGGGTCTAGTCAGGGTAGTACTCGGCGAGATACGCAAGCGCAAAAAATGACGCTTACAATTGCGGTAGCCTTTTTTGGCAGTAAGCTGCTGGCGGCTGGCGCGCTGATTTTACAGAATTATGCGATAAGTTTGGGAAGTGTCACGGTTGTTAATGCCCTGCAAGGAACGCAGTATTTAGTCTTGCTGATATTGGCAGTGGCCGTTACTCGTTTTGCTCCGAGATTATTCCGCGAGGAACTTAGCCGCGTAGTGCTCTGGCAGAAAGTCAGTGGGATTGTACTTATTGGGCTGGGCTTAGTTTTATTAGTGTCGGTACGGTAATGCATTACACTGGTCTGATTGGAGGAATTGCGATTGCCGCTGGTACGCTGCTGCTTGTTGTCGTGGTGTTAGCTATGCCGTCACCATTTGCTGCCAAGCAAGTATACGGCGTGACCTTTTCGGCGCCGCAGGCTGAAGGACTCGGGCTCGACTGGCGCCAGACGTATGAGGCAATTCTGAATGATCTTGGGGTGCGGCGCCTGCGGCTGTCGGCTTACTGGGATCAAGTTGAGCCAGAAGAAGGACAGTTTGATTTTGAACAGTTAGATTACCAAATGGATGCCGCCGCGGCGCATTCTGCGAAAGTCATTTTAGGAATTGGCAGGAAACTTCCTCGTTGGCCAGAGTGCCATGAACCGGCCTGGGTGCAGGGCCGATCGCAAGAGGAGAAGCAAGAGCTGGTACTCAACTTGATTGAGCAGGTGGCAAAGAGATACCGAGAGCATCCCGCTTTGCGTATGTGGCAGCTGGAAAATGAGCCGTTGTTAGATTTTGGCGAGTGCCCACCTGAAGATCGAGTATTTCTGGCGCGCGAGGAAGCGTTGCTGAAATCACTCGATCGCAGCCACCCGATTATGATTACTGACTCAGGTGAGCTCAATTCCTGGATACCGGCAGCCGGTTACGGAGATGTCTTAGGTACCACGATGTATCGCACGGTGTTTTCGAGCCGAACGCAGAAGTTATTCCGTTACGACTATTTGTTTCCGTCGTGGTTGTATCGACTTAAAGCACGACTGGTCAAAGTAATCCGTGGCAATGAGGTACTGATCTCTGAATTGCAGGGCGAGCCCTGGGGAGCAGCGCCCTTTACCGAGATGTCGGTGGCGCAGCGGCGGGCGTCGTTGTCGCTAGAGCGTTTTGATCAATTACAAAGGTTTGCGGCCCGAACGCAATTACCTGAGGCGTACTGGTGGGGCGTTGAGTATTGGTATTGGGAGCGCGAAGTTAATGGTGAGCCGAGGTTTTGGGAGGCGGCACGGGAGTTATTTTAAGAGGGCTTGTTTTGAGTGCAACTGTGGATAATTTTAGAGTTTTGTAGCAGGTACGACGGTACAGAAAAATATGCAGGAGGCAGCTCCAAAATAAATTCGTTGTAGAGTCACTTTTTAAGTGTTCTTTTTTTGTTCAGACCTATCTACACCGGTGTTCTGTTTCTGGTCGTTTAGTATTTGTACGTGTATACTCAGTGAACTAACGACCATAATGTCACTTAGCTAGCTAAGTGACATTATGGTTTGAACCTCCTTCTTTACATGTCCTTCCCGCTCGTTTAGAACCAACCTTTAAGTGCGATGGGTGTTGGCTTGGTTCTTATCGAGTAGGGCGACCATAGCAACGAGCTTATAATAAAAAGATAGCTCGTAATCGTTTGTGCCTAGCAATCATTAATCATTAAACAAATACAAATATGTCTATCGAAAAAATTATCAAGCGCAGTGGAGAGATCGTTGATTTTGATCGAGAAAAAATTGATCGAGCAGTGACCAAGGCGTACGTCGCTTCCAGGACACCGGTGAATGAAGAGATCATTAATACGATTGGCACTAATGTGATCGACGACTTGGAAGAGCAGTTTGTTCAGGCCAAGCCAGGGGTGGAGGATATCCAGGATATTGTAGAGAAGCGTATTGCTGACCAAGGAATGTTTGAGGTGGCGAAGACATATATTTTGTATCGACAGAAGCAAATTGAGGATCGCGAGCAGCAACGCGCCAAGGTATTGAAGCAAGTGAAGGAGCGCAAGCTGACCGTGACTAAACGGGATGGCAGTGAGGTGCCGTTTGACGTTAATGACATTACTGAGCTGCTGGTGAACTGTTGTGGCAAACAGCGTAAGCACGTTGATGTGGATGGTGTGATTCATGATGTCATGGGTAATGTGTACGACCGCATTTCCACGAGCGAGATCAGCCAGGCGGTGGTGATGGCGCTGAAAGCTCGCATTGAGCGTAACCCAGTCTATTCGGAGGTAGCGGCTCGTTTACTGCTTAATGACTTGTATAAAGAGGTGCTAGGAGTTGATGAATTTGGCGAAGGATTTGCGGGCGCCTATCAGCAAGGACTGGCCAAAAGTATTGAGCGAGGAGTGAAAGCTGGTCGGCTTGACTCACGGCTGTTGGAGTTTGACCTGGTTACCCTAACGGCGGCGCTCGATATTTCGAGAGATAGTTTATTTAAGTACATGGGTGCCCAAGTGTTATATGATCGCTACTTCTTGAAAGATCTGGAGCAGAATTTTTTGGAGATTCCTCAATATTTTTGGATGCGAGTGGCGATGGGCTTGGCTTTGGAGGAGAAGGACAAGGAAGCCAAGGTGATTGAGTTTTACAAGGTTATGTCAACGCTGCATTATGTGCCCTCAACGCCAACACTCTTCCACGCTGGGACGACGCATGCCCAGATGAGTTCGTGCTATCTGACCACAGTAGAAGATGACCTTAGCCATATTTTTAAGAGTTTTGGGGACAACGCCCAGCTCTCGAAGTGGTCTGGCGGATTGGGTAATGATTGGACTAACATTCGAGCTACTGGATCACTTATTAAGAGCACCAATGTTGGTAGCCAGGGCGTAATCCCTTTTCTAAAAATTGCCGATGCGACAACTGCAGCGATTAACCGCAGCGGTAAGCGACGAGGAGCGACCTGTGTCTATCTGGAAACTTGGCACTATGACATCGAAGACTTTCTAGAGTTGAGAAAAAATACCGGAGACGAGCGACGGCGCACGCATGACACCAACACGGCTAACTGGATTCCCGATCTGTTTATGAAGCGAGTAATGAATGATGAGATGTGGACGCTGTTTTCGCCAGATGAGACGACAGACTTGCATCACGCCTACGGTAAAGATTTTGAGAAAAAGTACGTGGCGTATGAGAAGGCAGTTGAGCGGGGCGAGATCAAGCTTTTTAAGAAGATTCGAGCCAAGGTGCTATGGCGCAAAATGATCACGGCACTGTTTGAGACGGGACATCCTTGGATGACTTTTAAGGACGCCTGTAATATTCGCTCGCCGCAGGATCACGTCGGCGTAGTGCACAGCTCTAACTTGTGTACTGAGATAACACTCAACACCTCCGCTGAGGAAATCGCCGTGTGTAACTTGGGTTCAATTAATCTGGTACGGCATGTCAAAGAGGGGAAGCTTGATCAGGAGC
>JACZRJ010000071.1 GCA_022574795.1 Patescibacteria group bacterium
TGACGAGGTAATTGGTAATTGGTAATTCGTAATTTGTAATACACTGAGCGATGGCTGAGGCGGACAGAAAACTTTCTCATTACAATTTACGAGTTACTCATGACAGTGACGCTGAACTGGCCAGGGCCTTGTATCAGACGGTGCGCTATTTTGATTTGTTTGAGCAGCCGGTCACCGTGGTGCAGATGTGGCGAACATTAGTCATCCAATCGCAACACTCCCCGATGCGCTGGGCCGGTCGCCAGGTTTACTCGCTGAGTGAGGTGCGCTTGGCTCTCAAGAAATCAGCCCGCTTAAAAACACAGTTAGGTTGGCGTTGGGGCTACTATTTTCTGGTGGGCCGGGAGCAGTTGGTATCTGCCTATCAACTCAAACATCGTTTGGCCCAAACCAAATGGAAGCTCACTAGGCGAGTAGCTCGTTGGTTTACGCTGGTGCCTTTTGTCAGGATGATCGCCATGTCGGGTTCATTGGCTGCTGGTAATACCAAGGCAGACAGCGATTTGGATTTGTTTGTGGTGGTGGCCGCTGGTCGGATTTGGACGGCTCGCTTAGGTTTGCTGGTTGTATCCCAGTTGTCGGGCCGGCGGAGAAAATATTGGGATCGTAAGGCGCCGGACAAGATTTGTCTTAATCACTATGTGACCGAAACATCATTAGCGATCAATTCTGATATTCGTAATCTGTATACTGCGGTGCTGTATCAAAAAATGGTCTGTTTGTTTTGGTTGGATGTGTTCCAGAACTTTCAGCAGGCCAATGCGGCCTGGAGTAAGCGTTTTCTGATGTATCCAGAGGCACCAAGACTCAAGGCGGTGCAGGCAGTGCAGCCTTTGCTTTGGCTCCGATCATTAAAAAGCGGCCTGGAGAAAATATTATTGGAGCCGGTAGGCGAGGCTTTTGAGCGGTGGGCTGAGCGAGTGCAGCGTCGGCGCATTGCGGAGCATACGATGCCCGGACAGCGCGGCCGCGTGGTGCTGTCAGCTGCGGAATTAGCTTTTCATCCCGATACCAAGGTTCCCAGTATCTTGGCGGCATTTGCCCAGGAAGAAGGTCAAGGACAGTTGTTATAGTGGTGAGGTTGACAAGTTGGCACTCTTGGTAGTAGAGTGCTAATTAACACTAACAAGTTCTAGGGGGCTTGTTTTAAGTCTCTGCTTGGTGTACACAGAGAAGCTCGCTAGAGCCAATTTTTATTCACAGATCACTTAAATAAATTAAATCACATATGAAGATACAGCCGCTGCACGACAAAGTTATAATCAAGCCTCTGAACGAGGAAGAAGTAACGGAATCTGGCATTGTATTGCCGGATACGGTCGATAAAGAGAAACCAATGCAGGGAGAAGTTATCGCTGTTGGTCCGGGCAAGATGGACGAGAGTGGTAAGCGTATTCCGATGAGCGTGAAAAAGGGTGAGACCGTGTTGTTTACTAAGTATGGTCCGGATGAAGTTGAAATTGATGGTGAAGAGTACCTGGTAATCGAGGAAGATAAAATTCTCGGGATTGTTAAATAATTTAATTTCTGATTTCTAATGTATACGTTATATGGCTAAACAAATTCACTTTGATGAAAAAGCGCGTGATGCTCTGCGCTCTGGTGTAGATCAGCTCGCTAATGTAGTGAAGGTAACCTTGGGTCCGAAGGGACGGAACGTGGTAATTGATAAAGGTTTTGGGGCACCGGTTATTACCAATGATGGTGTAACCATTGCTAAGGAGATCGAGCTGCCGGACAAGGAAAGTAATGTTGGGGTTCAGTTGGTTAAGCAAGTTGCTGAAAAGACAAATGACATTGCCGGTGACGGTACCACCACGGCAACGGTACTGGCCCAGGAGATGTTTGCCGAGGGGCTGCGCAACGTAGCTGCCGGCGCTAATCCAATGGTACTTCGCAAGGGTATGGATGAGGCGACTAAGATTGCTACCGATTCTCTGGAGACCCAGAAACGAGAAGTAAAAGGTAAAGAAGAGATTGCTCAGGTTGCTACTATCTCAGCGCAAGACGAAGAGGTCGGCGACCTTATTGCTGAAGTTATGGAGAAGGTTACCAAAGATGGTGTGATCACCGTTGAGGAATCACAGACTTTGGGCATCGAGTACGAAGTTGTTGAAGGGTTGCAATTTGATAAGGGCTATATCAGTCCTTACATGGTGACCGATTCAGAAAAGATGGAGGCGGAATTGAAGAATCCGTACATCTTGATTACTGACAAGAAGATCTCATCGATGGCTGATATTTTGCCGATATTAGAAAAACTGATGCAGACAGGTAAGAAAGAGCTCGTTATTATTGCCGAAGATGTTGAAGGTGAGGCGCTGGCTACTTTGGTAGTCAACAAGATTCGTGGCACTTTCCACGCCCTGGCGATTAAAGCCCCTGGCTTTGGCGACAGACGGAAGGAAATGCTTGAGGATATCGCCACGGTGACTGGTGGTCAGGTAATCAGCGAGGAAGTTGGCTTAAAGCTGGAAAATGTTGAGCTCGAGGCGCTGGGCCAGGCTGGCCGGGTGATTGCGACGAAGGACGAGGCTACGATTGTTGCTGGCAAAGGTAAGCAAGCCGACATCGATAGTCGAGTAAATCAAATTAAACAAGCGATTGATCGCGAAACATCTGATTTTGATAAGGAGAAATTGCAGGAGCGGCTGGGTAAGCTTTCTTCTGGAGTAGCGGTGATTAAGGTTGGTGCTGCAACTGAAACTGAGCAGACTGAGCGTCAGCATCGGGTTGAGGATGCCGTCTCAGCTACCAAGGCTGCTGTGGTTGAGGGCATTGTACCTGGCGGCGGTTTGGCGTTGTTAGTTGCTGGTGAGCAAATTTCTAAGGCGATAGATCGAGAGAAGAGCAAACAAGATGAATCTCGGCAAGACTACATTACCGGCATGCAGGTCGTGCAGCATGCTTTATCAGAGCCAACCCGGCAGATAGCCATAAACGCGGGACAGGAAGGCTCAGTGATTGTTGAGGAGATTCGCCAGAGCGGATTTAAGAAAGGCTATAATGCCATGACTGGTAAGTTGGCTGACATGTTTGCGGAAGGAATTGTTGATCCGAAGATGGTGACACGAGCGGCGTTGCAGAATGCTGCTTCAATTGCTTCAATCATGTTAACGACTGAAGCTGTGATTACTGATCTTCCTGAAGATAAGAAGGATCTACCTGCTGCACCTCCTGACATGGGAGGTATGGGCGGCATGATGTAAACGGTAATGAGAGAGGGGAAGTATCCCCTCTCTCATTGCTCGGCGAGAGCCTCACTGCTCTCTCCCCGCATTGATTCAAAAAACCCGACATTGAAGTCGCGGTTTTTTGTTTGACTCTCATATCCCTTAATGAAAATCTCCGACGGGATGTTGGGGCTTTTAGTTTGGCTGTTCCAATACTACGCTACTGATGATGGACAACAGGGAGCAAGAGAACGATCTCTCCGAAGAGAATTTATTAGCGGCGTTGTGTTATATACCTTTTTTAGTGCTGTATGTTTATTTACTCAAGCGACCAAGTTTATTTATTCGTTGGCATAGTAAGCAGGGGGTGCTGATGCTGGGGCTGGTTGTTGTTATTCTCAGTATAAATCAGTGGGTTCCTCGGGTAGGTAATCTGCTATTTTTTCTTTGGCTGATAGCGCTGTTGGTGGCGATGACGCAAGCATTGGTGGGCAGGCGCTGGCGTATTCCGCTGGTTGGCGTTTTTATCCCGCTGCCAAAAGTTTAGAATGGCCGCAGGTGCTACAATGATGTGATGAGTAAGGAGGGGCAGACGCTGAGGCGAACCAAAATTATTTGCACGATTGGTCCATCGTCGTCGGCGTTGAGCACCTTGCGTAAGATGGCGGAGGCTGGCATGGACGTTGCCCGCATTAATTTTTCGCATGGTAATTATGAGAGCCATCTGGCTATTATAACCGCGGTGCGGGAAGCAGCTCAGGCAGTCGGCAGACCGATTGCGCTGATGCTAGACTTGCAAGGACCGAAGGTGAGAGTTGGTGAGTTGCCGGAGGATGGTTTGGAGTTAACGCCGGGAGTTGAAGTTGTGATTAGGGCTGGCGTAATTTCCGCCGGGCCCGGTGAAATTCCAGTGCCGTATGATCGACTGGCGGTAGACGTGAAGCGCGGGGATCGAATCTTACTGGACGATGGCCGGTTGGAACTTGAAGTTTGGGAGGCCAAGCGAACGTTAATTCGTTGTAAAGTAGTATTGGGCGGGCGGTTGCTGGCGCGTAAAGGGAT
>JACZRJ010000072.1 GCA_022574795.1 Patescibacteria group bacterium
TGGTGGCTCATGGACGGCAAAACCAACGCCGTGTCCTACCAGCTGTCTGATAACTGTATACCCTTGACCCTCGACATACTGCTGCACAGCAGCGCCAATATCTCCGGTGGTGTTACCTACTTTTGCTGCTGCTATCCCCAGCTCCAGCGATCGCCAAGTTACTGCTAACAGTTGTTCGGCTGCCTCGCTCACCGCACCAACGGCAACTGTTCTGGCACTATCCAGAAAATACCTATCTTGATAAATCAGGCCCAGATCAATGCCAACCACCGCCCCTTCAAGCAAGGGTTCAGCCGCTGGCAACCCATGCACCACTGCCTCATTCGCGGAGACACACAGTGCTGCCGGATACTCCTCGGTATGCCCTCTGGGCTTAAACCCCAAAAAGGCTGGCTCGCAACTCTGCTGCCTAATTAAATCAGTAGCCATAGCGTCAAGAGCCGTTGGCGCCACTCCCGGAACCACCGCTTGCTCCACCTGATCAAGCACCGATCTCAAAATTGCCCCGCCTTCTTTGAGGCGTTCAATGTCGCTCGGTGACTTCAATTTAATCTTCTCCTTCGACATACTTCTACCTTACCCCCTTCTCCCTGGAAGCGCTCAAGGCCGGTGCTGAGCTAGCAAAATGTGACTCACATGTCGCCAACTGGTACGAACCCAGGCACATTTTCGTCAGCCTAGCGCGCGGGGCTAAGCCGCAGCGCAAACCCCTGAGTCGCAACGAAACCCTGCCTCAGCAGGGCGACTCAGCAGGGCTAAGCCGCAGCGCAAACCCTGCCTCAGCAGGGCGGGACTCTGTAATGTCAGTCCCGCAAAGCGGGACGAACAACGCCAGAAAAAGGCTGACGGAAATGATGATCTGGGCGAGGTAGGTACAACTCAGACGTCATACTCCCCAATAACCGCCATCACCGACTCATGCACTTCCTCAATCTCGGGCATGCCATCAACATCATGCAACATCCCCTGCTGACGATAGCCATCGATAACCGGCTTAGTGCGATTGGTGAACTCACTCCACCGCGTGGTGTATTTAGCTGGCTCATCGTCAGGCCTCACGCCAACCGTACCGCCCAGCTTCTCGCACTTGGATCGCTCGGCTTCGTTGGTGACTGGAAAATCACCTGCTATACCTAAACAAAATTTGCGTTTTGAATTGCGCTCCTCCATCTCTTCCTTGCTAACCGCCAGAAAAATTGCCAGTGGTCGACCATACTCCTGCCCAGTAAAAAACGTATCAACGATTTCTGCCTCTTCCTCTGTTCGCGGCGTCCCATCAAAAATAATACCTTGGTCAGCTTCAACCTGCTCTTTCACGGCGGCCACAACAATCTCGGCTGCCATAGCTGGCGACGCCAGATAACCATTATCAATAGTCTCCTTCACTTTTTTACCAAGGGGTGTCTGTAGTCTGGCTATGGCCCGAAAGGCGTCGCCAGTACTAAATTGCTCATAGCCAATCTTCTCGGCTAGCAATTTTGCCTGGGTTCCTTTGCCAGAGCCCGGTGGACCCATTACGTAGATCACTTTGGGTAGTTTTTTCATCGGGAAATCCGTCGTAAACAAATCTTGCCAGGGCTATTCAAATCGTTTTGAACGTGGGCCTCTACCATTTCAAATGATCAGGAGAAACCTTCGTACTCTCGAATTGTCAACTGTGACTCAACTTGCTTCATGGTCTCCAACACCACCGAAACGACAATCAACAAGGCAGTCCCACCAATCGTCAGTGTCGACACGCCGGTAAAAGCCTGGAGTATCAGCGGCAAGATCGCAATCAGCCCCAGAAACAAAGCCCCGGTCAAAGTAATGCGATTAACCACGTATTTAAGAAACATAGTCGTCTGTCGACCTGGCCGAATACCCGGCACAAAGCCTCCTTGCTTTTGAATATTCTCTGAAATGCTTTTAGGGTCGAAGGTGACCGAAGTATAGAAATAGGTAAAGGCCACCACCAATACAAAATACATCACGCCGTAAAACGCCTGATTTTGAAACAGGCCTACGACCCACTGGGCCGCATTCGCTATCGCCTGATTGTTAACGCCCAAGAAGAAACTGGCCACTACTCCTGGAAACAGCATGATCGATAAGGCAAAAATGATGGGAATCACTCCCGCCTGATTAACCCGCAGCGGCAAATGTGTTGCCACTCCGCCCAGCATCTTCTGTCCCCGCACTCGTTTGGCGTAGCTAACTGGTATTGATCGCTGCCCCTCGGAAATCATTACCACCCCGGCAATAACGATTAATGACACAATCAGGAAGGCCCCATAGGTAAACAGCAGCTCCGGGGTGAAGGTAGTAGCCACTTGGGTAATAACCTGCGGCAAACGAGAGACAATGCCCATAAAGATAATCAGCGATATTCCATTACCAATACCCTGTTCGGAAATAAGTTCACCTAACCACATCAGGAAGACCGTACCCGCCATCACCGCTACCAGCGTGACGACCAGCTCCCATCGTGAAAAGGATATTGAGGCACCGACGTTACCCTGCAAAGCTCCTCGCTGCAGCAAATTGATAAAACCGAAGGCTTGCAGGGCAGCCAAGGGTACTGTTAATAGTCGAGTCCACTGGTTGATCTTACGCCGACCAGCTTCGCCTTCCTCTTTCTGCAGTTCCTCTAATCGAGGCACAATCATGGTTAACAATTGCATCACAATTGACGCGGTAATGTAGGGGCCAACACCCAGCATTACTATCGATAGATTCGATAACCCGCCGCCAGAAAAAATGTCGAGTAGGCCAAAGAGTTGATTACCAGCAAACACGTCTTGCAAACTCTCGCGCGGAATGCCTGGCACCGGAATGACCGCCGCTAGGCGAAACACCATTAACAAGCCCAGCACCACCAGGAACTTCTTCTTGAGTTCAGGAACCCGCCAGGCTAATAGAAATTTTTTCCAAGCGAACATTGGGTCTACTTTTTAGTGACAGCTTTCTGGCCTCTAGCCTCAATCAGCTCGATCTTGCCCCCAGCCTGCTCTACTTGAGCCCGCGCACCTTTAGTCACTCGGTGAACTCTAATAGTCAACTTCATGGCTAGCGTATCATTGCCAATAAGTTTAACTCGTTCGTATCGCTTACGAATCAAACCACGCCCAAAGAGCTGGCCTGGACCAACGATATCGTTATCGGCAAAGATCTTAAGATTTTTCAAAGTCACCTCAGTGGTGCGTGTTTTCGGCGCAGACAATCTCCGCTTCGACCCACGCGCCTTGGGCAGACGCAGGTAAAGTGGGGTCTGGCCACCTTCAAAACCAGCCCGAATCCGAGAACCGGCCCGTGATCGCTGTCCCTTCATCCCCCGACCAGACTTGGCTCCGCGGCTGCCGATGCCTCGGCCCAGTCGTTTTTTGCGCCGAATCACTTTGGGTAGTGTGTGTAACATTACGGTAATCTAACGTTCTTATTTAGTCGCCGTCTTTGATTTTACCAAGGTGCTTTTCTTCTGCACTGAATGACCGGCCGGCACACTTCTAAGTAACTGCAGTGCCCGCAAGGTTGCCTGCGCATTATTAGCCAAATTAGTTGAACCATAACGCTTGGCCACTAAATCCTGAATGCCAACTAAGTCAGCCACTATTCTAACAGTACTACCGGCAATAATACCAGTGCCAGGGCGCGCGGGCCGAAGCAAAACATGTGCCCCTTTAAATTTCGCCCGCGTAGCATGAGCAATGGTACCCTCCTGTAACGGAATCTTGACCACATTCTTAGTCGCTCGGTCTTCGGCCTTTTGAATGGCTGATTGCACATCACGACTCTTACCCACACCAAAGCCAACGGTTCCGGCTCGATCACCGACGATGACACTGGCCCGAAATCGAAATCGACGTCCACCTTTGACAACCCGCACCACCCGAGCAACCTCGATTACCTCATGATCATACTGACGCTGTGGATCAGTTGCGGCCCCGAAGGTATGTCGTTGCCGAGACCGGTCGGCTCCTGCTGCTGTTGCTGTTGTCATAATTACACCTTTAACCCTCCTGCTCGCAGCCCTTCGGCCAGAGCCTTAACCCGACCGTGGTAAGCATGCCCTGATCGATCAAAAACCACCGCCGTTATCCCGGTCGCCTGTGATTGCTTGGCCACTTCCTTACCAACCGCCTCAGCAATTCCGATGCTTCCCGACTTCTTGTTGGCCAGCCCAAGCACCTTACTGTTAACTGCTAACAAAGTTCGTCCTCTG
>JACZRJ010000073.1 GCA_022574795.1 Patescibacteria group bacterium
TGTTTCCGTTAAACCCGGGCCGGCTAAGCGCTCTCGAATTACTTCGCGCCAGTAGATGTGTTTTGGTAGTGGCTGGGGCTTAACTTGTCCACTGAGGCCGGAGGCTTTGATATTTTCTAAGCCAAAACTCGCAGGACTTCTTCAACCAGATCGTGTTCTGCTACCAGATCAAGCCGATCAAACGGTACCGAAACTTTCCAGGGCTTAGTGGTGGTGGCGACCTCACAACGAAGACGCTCGAGTGTCTCCTGGGACTGACGGGGCGTAATCTTGAGGCCGCCTATGTCGGCCACACGCTGAGGCCTAAATTGAATGGTGTGGTTTGGTCTCGGCTCGGGATAGGCATCGATAACACCAATAACTTTGGCGCCAGCTTGCTCCTGTAATAGGCTGGTCGCTCGGCTAGCGGCTAGCTCAACCAGTCTTGGGTGCAGACCTTTACTGAAGCGGGTGGATGATTCCGAGCGCATGGCTAGTCGAGCTGCCGTCTCCTGGACATGCCAGGGACTAAAGTTTGCTGTTTCAAGCCAGACGTTTTTGGTAGTGTCCCCAATGCCACTAGTCGCACCTCCCATGATGCCAGCTAAAGCGACTGGTTTCCCGGCGGCGGTGATAACGAGATCAGCGCTGGTGAGGTCTTGCTCGACCTCATCTAACGTTGTCAGTTTTTCTTCGTTGCTAGCTAGACGAACCGTAATATCCTGGCCTGGCATTAAGGCTTGATCGAAAAGATGAGTAGGGTTGCCGTACTCAAACATCACATAGTTGGTAATGTCGACTAGATTATTTATTGGCTTGCCTCCAGCAGCGAGGAGTTTGGCTTGTATGGCTAAAGGCGAAGGACGAACCTGGAGCTGCTCGAGGACCACCCCCAGATACCGCGAGCAGAGCTGAGGATCGGTAATTGCCACGGTCCAGCCAGCAACGTCTGCGGTAGGCTGGGGTAGGTTTGGCGAGGTAGGCTCAGCAACTGTCAGTTGCAACAAGGCGGCTAGCTCACGCGCTAGGCCAAGGTGGCTTAAGCAATCGTGGGCTCGGTTCGGTGTCACCTCAGCGTTCAGGATGGTGTCGGAGGGCAGCTGATCTATTAAAGCACCGGAGAGCGGTAGATCCTCGGGAAGCAGCCAGATGCCGCCATGCTCGTCACTCAGGCCAAGCTCGCGCAGTTAATTGAGCATGCCTGGGCTGGCCACATCGCGAATAACGGCTTCTTTAACGGTAAAGGATGCTCCCGTCTCATCGCTGAGCTCGGTTCCTGGCGGTGAGTATGGGACAATCGCGCCCTCATAAATATTTCGGGCGCCGCAGACTACGGTGACTGTGTCCTGCCCGGTCTCAATGGTGGCTAGCTGGAGTCGATCAGCCTTGGGGTGTTCCTTGAGCTGAGTAATTTTCGCGATGAGGATTTTTGGGCTGACGGATAGCGTGCCTGTGACTTCCGTTTCGAAGCTGTGCATCGTCAACAGCTCGGCGACCTGTTCCGGTGAGGCGGTTAAGTCTGGCAGTAACTCCTTGAGCCAATTGTAGGAAATCTTCATAGGTTTTAAGCGAATTGCTTGAGGAATCTAATATCTCCGGACCAGAAAAGCCTAATATCATCGATGCCGTGCTGGAGCATGGTAAAACGGTCAATGCCGTAACCAAAAGCAAAGCCTTGGTATTTTTCTGGATCAACATTCATATTGCTCAGGACGTTGGGGTGGACCATGCCAGCCCCTCCCATTTCAATCCAGGTGGTTTGCTTACAAAGGCGACAGCCTGATTGGCAAAACGGACAACTCATGTCTATTTCGAAGCCGGGTTCGACAAAAGGAAAGTACCCGGGACGCAATCTAATGCTGGCGACTTTGCCGAAGAACGTTGAGAACAAGGCCTCCGTGATACTGCGATAGTCGGCTACGGTTACGCTCGGCCCTACCATCAAGGCCTCCAGTTGATAGAAGGTCGATTCGTGAGTTGGGTCGGGCTTCTCATTGCGAAAGACTCGGCCGGGTGAGGCAATTTGAAATGGTGGAACGAGATCATTTTCAATGACGGCTCTAACTTGCACAGCTGAGGTCGAAGTACGCAGCACTCGCCCATCGCCACGCGGACTACGAGGCGCCAGGTAGAAGGTGTCAGTCTCGGCTCGGGCCGGATGCTCGAAAGGAATATTCAGCGCGTCAAAATCATATTTTTCTTCTTCAACTTCTGGACCCTCGATAATCAAAAAACCTAGCGCGGCCATAATATTTTGGAGACGTCGGCGGGTCAGCGTCAACGGATGTAGGTGCCCCAGGCCGGCTTGATTGACTTTTGGTTGTGGCTGGCTCATTGCTCGAGTACCAACTTTTTTCTGGTGAGCAGTCAGGAGGCCCTCCAACTCTTGGCGAAGTTTGTTACCGTGCTGTCCAAAGGCTGCCCGTTGCTCAGCTGGCTGGTCCTTAACGGTACGCAGTAGTCGAGGCACTTGGCCTTTACGACCAAGAAAGTTCACTCGCCATTGCTCGAGTTCTTCAGGAGTTGTGATCTTCTTTAACTGTTCAGTTGCTTGCTGTTTCAGTTGTGCGAAGATGTCGTCCGCTGGCTCGGTCATACGTTAAGGGGTTGTGATCTTCTTTAACTGTTCAGTTGCTTGCTGTTTCAGTTGTACGAAGATGTCGTCCGCTGGCTCGGTCATACGTTAAGAAGATAAATTCTATGGAAACAAATAATACTATAAGAATAAGGGTTAACCACCAGTGATAGAAGCGCAGTAGTTGCAGTAAGAGCAAGACGCTGGTGAATAATCCCAGGACGACGCCTTGTCGCAAACTGGTTCGAACTCGATAGGAGGGAAACTGACGAGGTACCAGCAGGCGTCTGAGGCCATAGCCAACGACATTGGTGATGCTCCCCACGGCCAGAAATAGACTTAAGAAGAGTAAGAGTAAACCTATGACACCAGCTTGGGCTGGATCAAGTTGCATTATTATTAGCAGCCAGATGATGGAGCTGATAACAGCTACGGCCACTGATCCGGATAGATACAGACGGACGGTCATGCTCTTATTGTAATTCGTAATTGGTAATTTGTATCCTTGATTGTGTTGGTCGCTGTTTTGTGATCTCTCCTTAAAAATCTCGCCGGTTACGATCGAGGAAGCCACCAGGCAAACGCCCACGAGACGATGGCGATGATTAATAACCAACGCCAACTAATTCCGGTGGGCGGCTGGTCGTCAATTTCGTATTCCATGGATAAGCACAGTTACGTGCGGGCCTGACGGGAATTGAACCCGCTGCTTTCTCCGTGACAGGGAGATGTGCAACCATTACACTTCAGGCCCTTTATTCTAGCTCCACAAGTGCCTCCTCAAATATTAATTTCTTGCGCTTCAAACACGGAACTGTAGCTGTAGGATACATAAACTTATACAGATGTCGAGAATCGTTGGTGCTGTATGATAATTCCCAATTTGATGCGTGCGGATGAAGTGATCCCAGTCCCATATTAGCCCCCGCTTGTAAGCGATTCTGCAAGATTTCTAAAAAAGTACGACTACCTGAAGTAAATCCTGTCCGCAGAGACCTATGTGCAGAATTGCGATCCTTGCGTTTATACCGGGCAAAAAATACATAACCATCACCATCAAAGTATCCTCTCGTGAAAACTTTTAACACGGCGAGTGGAACGCTAGGAAATTGCAGTGTCAGACTTTTTCGAGGTGTGAAGCTCAGTTTTATCAGTTGCCGGTAAAGTCTCGTGCTGCCTATCTGCAAGGTATATCGGCGCTTGTGATTGGGCTGCTGTGATTGGTAGCTTTCAATATTATTACTAGCTCCCATGAGTCGTCTTATCAATGCAATTTGCTCTCTATCGATGGATGAGAAGCCTACATAGTAGGAACCGCCTCTGTTTTTGTACATTGATCCATCAGCTGCGAAGAAGCCAAGTACGTAGGCCATCTCGGTCGTCCACGCGTCGAAAAATGTTTCAACTGATCGCTCAGGCCAGCGCGGCCCTTTGGATTTCTGCATGGGGTGCCTTTTTCGATATTCTTGCCAATGCCTCAAAGCTTTCTTTCTCCCCTTAGCTCCACCGGACAATTCTCGTTGTTTGAGCTCGGTTTGTTGTTTCTTTGTAAGCCTAACGTCTCGTACC
>JACZRJ010000074.1 GCA_022574795.1 Patescibacteria group bacterium
CGCTGATCCTCTGCCAACCCAGATATGCTCCGAGCCCTGACAGCACAACCAGGGGTGCTAAGAATTCTCCCAGATAGTTAGCGTGGAATTTTATCCAGTTGATATAAAAGAAAATCAGCCCACCTAACCACAACGGCGATATCAGCGCCGCCAGAATAGCTGTCCGAGACGCCCGCGGTATCCGAGACACTCGCAGTGTCCGAGATGCCCGCGGTACCGCCGGCAGTAACGCTATTACTATCAATAATGCACCAAAGACATACCACAACAACTCAACACCTCCCATTGATACGAAGGGTTCGCCCTCATATTCAAAGAAGAATCCGGCCGCCCACTTCAGTGCCCCCAGCGGCAGCAACCAAACAAGCTTTGGTAACCAATAGGCCCTCGTATTTTTAATCCATGTCCTAGACACTCGCAGTGCCCGAGACACCCGCGGTGCCCGAGACACCCGCGGTGCCCGAGACACCCGCGGTACCTGAGACACCCGCGGTACCTGAGACGTTAACAGTGCCCGAGCCGCCCGCTCCAGGGCCAGCCCCCAGCCCAACAACGCCAAAAATATCAACGGCAGAGACTCTCTAAAGAATGGCGTCATGCCACGAAGCGAATACTCTTTAGCTCTGGCCACTTCAATCGGATCAGCGGTCACACTATCCTCGGCCGAATTAAAACCAGTCACTTCCAAAAGTCCTTGCTCGCCATACGCCAGGGCAGCAAAACCAAGGAGGACTGCTATCACCACGATAAAACCAACCCCCACCAGTAGTAAACGCTGGCCTCTTAAACGCCAAGTCTCGCTCTCGATCAGAATAAGTAGCAGCGGAACCAGCCCCAGAGCCAGAACACTTTTCCGTGAGGCCACTCCCAAACCAAGCAATACCCCGGCTAACACCAACTGCTTCCCCGAGACCTTTTCTTGGTGAAGAGAGTGCCACAAAAGGGCAATACCGCTAAGGCCAAAGAAGATGGCTACCGGCTGGGTGTGAACATAGATAGAAAAGACTGTGGTCACGCCCAACAACGCCCAACTGGCGGCAGCCATTAACCCCGTGGCTCGATTATGCATCCTCGCTCCAATCACATAAATAGGGAATAGAGCCAGTGCGCCCACCAGTACCGACGACCAACGTCCAGCCAAAATAGTATCGCCCAGTAATAGTTGCCACAACGAAATCCAGAGTATCACCACCGGGGCTTTAACATATCCGTCTCCCCCGGCCAACTCTCCCCCTAGCAAGGTTCTGGCATCATACAAATAGTTGCCTTCATCATTAGTCAGTGGAAATTCTGCGGCATAGATTAGACGAGCCGCCAACGCAAGTAAAAATATAATGACCAGGGACCAGCGAAGCGAGCGGGTAGAAGTAAGACTGGCAGGCCTTCGTATCAACCACCAGAGCAGTATTACCAAACCGAGAGCTGGCACCGCCATCATTAATCTCTGAGAATATATTGTGCGACGTTCAGGCCAGGTCACAACCAGCCAACTCACCGCACTCTTCGCTCGACGTACCAAGTGCTGACCCAGTGGCACTTCATGGTACGTAGCAAACGCCACGTCAACTGACTGTTTACCGGCTCGCCTCACTTCTCCGCCGACCTCATCCCCAACCTTGATATTTCTAGCGATGAAGGCTGTGCCATCGGGATAGGGATCACGATTATCTAAATCAACTGTTACCGCGTCCCCTACCCTACTAGCGGGGGACAACACGTACCAAAAATATGGCTTACCACCGCTCTGCTCAATTGCCTCAAACTCAAACCGGTGAAGTTGATTATCGCCCAAATCACTAGGCTCAACTGACACCACCCGTAGGTCTTGCCTCGCCTCAAACGACTCTCGTAAATGGAATTCGATCACCTGCTTATTCTCCCTCCCAGAATAGGTGGCAAACATCACCGCCACACCAGAGAGCTGGTCTCGTGGCGAGACGAACGTCTGACCTATCAATACCTCGCCAGTCAATTCCCCAGCGTTATTGGTGTAGCTGTTAAGCCGAACCCCTACCTCGTCAACGGTAACGAGTAATAAGGCTCCGGCGGCCATCAGCAACAAAACACTGCCAGCAAGTGCCAGGCGATACCGACTCATAGTAAATGCCTTAACTTCATAACTTTATTAGACTGCGCCCACTGTCTAACGCTAGTCGCACTATGTCAATCTGCTCACCAATACTCCTGCTTATTCTCCCGATAATACTGTACCATTTCAGCAATTCCGTCCGCGAAATTAACCTGGGGCTTCCAGTCAACAGCCTGCTCGATCTTACTGGTATCAGCCACATAATCACCCGTCTCGTTTTTCTCGTAGTCCTTGGGCCAGGAGACGTTCTGCTTCTGCCCGCTGCCTACCTGCTGCAATATTGTGTCCACCATGTTATTGAAGGTCAGTTTTTCGTGACTGCCAACATTGTACACCTCGCCGGCCTGGCCCTGAACGATAAGCCTCAGACAAGCGTCGACGATGTCGTCGATAAAAATATAGTCCCGCTGCTGAGAGCCATCACCGAAAATTTTGATTGTCTCGCCATCCATCGCCTGACGAACAAACCAACCAACGATGGAATATTTACTATGCTTCATTTGCTGCCGCGGACCATAGGGATTCGGTATTCGAATAGAAACGCCCCCCACCTCAAAATTATGGGCGTAGTAGGCATAATATTTTTCTCCCAGCAGCTTATGGATGGCATACAGAGATTGCGGGTTAGTCGGATGCTCTTCGGTAACCGGCAATGACTGGATCTTCCCATAGACCAGCCGTGATGATGAAAACATCAACCGGGCCTTCGGCGCCTGCCGACGGACGGCCTCCAGCATAATTAAATTCCCTCGGCCATTGAAGTCTAAGTCTGTCAACGGTTGATCCTTAGCATCCAAATACCCGATTTGGCCAGCCAAGTGAAATATAAAGTTAGTACCCGTAACTAATTTCTCCACCAATTCGTCATCAAGGATGTTGCCATCAACCAGTTCAAGCTGCGACTCAATCCCCTGCAAATTAAAGTGACTACCCCCGTATTGAGGCAGTAGGGCATCTAGAATAGTCACCTTGGCCCCAAGTCCTACCAAAGCCTGCGCCAAATTACTGCCAATAAATCCCAGTCCGCCAGTGATCAGCACCTTCTTATTCCTGAACGCCGTACTCACGCTTTCGGGCACTCTTTTTAGCAACTCTGCAGTAGCCATGAGGAGAGTATCTAGTATCAGATAGCAAGTAGCAAGATAGCTCAAAGCAGCTGACTTTTCTCTAACGACGTTGACGCCACCCTGGGCTCTTTTTATTTCTTAGCTGCGTTCTCTTTATACAACGCGTCGTACTTCGACATGATTTCAGCCCAATCATATTCCAATGACATCTGCCGACTGGCTTTTCCCAGTCGATGACGCAGGTCGGCCTTCTGCACTAGGGCAGCAATCCGTGAGGCCAGCGTGGCCACATCATCCCCCTGTATTAAGTAGCCATTTTTACCCTCTTTTACGATTTCATTATTGCCACCGACATCCGAGGCGATAATTGGCAAACCACAGCCCATGGCTTCCAAAATGACAGAGGGCATGCCCTCCGAGAGGGAGGTCAACACAAATATGTCAGCATATTGGTAAGCCTCCTGCAGTTTTTCGTACGGGATTGTTCCGACATAATGAATCAAATCAGACACACCTAGCTTGGCAGCTAAACCATCAAGATCCTCCTGGGCCGCCCCGGTACCCACCACCTCTACTTCAAAAGGCACTGCTGTCAACTCCTTAACTTTCGGTAAAGCTCTCACCACCCGATGAAATCCTTTACGCGGAATTAAACGACCAATAAACAATATTTTTACCTTCGGATTTGCCAATCGATCAATCGGCTTAAAACGATCCGTTTGTACCCCGTTTGGCACGTGAATAAACTCACTATCGGGATCAACTTTCTTAGCTAATTTGATCAGGTCATATGAACATACTGTCCGAAAGGTAGCCCGACGCCAAATTGCCTTCAACAGCGGCGTGATATAGGGATAGATACTTTTATACCGCGAGGGATTAGCGCCAGGAATATCTGCGCCCCCGAAA
>JACZRJ010000075.1 GCA_022574795.1 Patescibacteria group bacterium
TCAAGGCCGCATTCCGCTGCCGCAGTGCCCGCTGGTATTGCACCAGAGCACTAACGTACGCCGGAGAACATACTAAAGTTTGGTTCAAAAAGTTACGCCTTAGGGCCGGACCACCAGCAAATAAAAAACTGTCTTCAGGTAAAAAAAGGATGAAGGGATAGTGCGAAAAAAACGTAATCGGCGAGGCCGGAGATCCGTCCTCTTCAATCCGCAACTTTTTAGTAGGTCGGTGATACCTCACGGCCAACTGACTCTTAATACCACCATGCTCAACCTCACCCCGCACAGTAAAACTCTCCTGTCCCCAACGCACACAATCCTCAGTAGCTCCGCGCCAGGACTTACCTCGTAGCAAAACCACTAGACTCTCCAGAAAATTGGTTTTACCAGTTGCGTTCGGAGCCGCTGCCACTAACAACGCTCCCCTCGGCAAGTCAATTTCCGGGGACTGCCAAAAATTTCTAAAGTTGTGCAGTGTTAAGGAGGTAATATTCATACGCCTGCCCGCTGATTACTACTTAATAGACCCCGATAAACAAATCATGCCTGGATAGGCATAACCACATAGCGATATCGCTCACTCACGTCTTGGGGGCTCATCACCGCCGGATCACCGCTACCAACGAATTCTAATTTTGCGCTCTCTCCAGGCAAGGATTGAGCTCCTTCTAATAAGTATTGAATATTAAACAAGACCGTTAACTCCTCCCCCTCTCCATCAAAGGCTAAATCAACTACTCCTTGTCCTGCCTCCCCCCCCAAGGATAACTCAATAACTCCTTTAGTTGGCTTAACTACCAACTCCACCCGTTGCGAGTCTCGTGGTAAAAAAACCAGCAAGGTTTTAAGGGCGCGCACGAACGCTGACTTCTCTACTACACCAGTTGAAATAAAGGAGGTGGGAATAATTTGCCGGTAATCAGGATATTTTCCCTCAATGAGGCGAGAGGACAACTCAACCCCTGAACCACTCACGGTAATATGATTGTCATGTAATACTAAAGTTAAATCGTCCTGATCAGCAAATAATCTGACTACTTCTTGGGCAGAATACAGCGGTAATAAAAAAGAGAAAGCAGCTGCATTTTTATTTCCTTTAGGTGTCTCCCCTTCCAGCTCAATAATATCCTCAGCTAACCTAAAACTATCAGTCGCTGCTGTAGTTAAAGTCCCTTCCTCTCCACCAACAAAAACGCTATGTATCTCTGGCCTCGTATTATCTCGAGCAGCTGCAAATAGTGTTTGGGTTAGTGCGCGACAAAACTGACTACCCGCTAAGATAATTTTCTGCTGCTCAGGTGCCTTAGGTAATAAAGGAAACTCATCATCAGCTGTCGTCACAAAACTAGCAGTGAAACCTTTAGTAGAAACTACTAAGCCACTTTTTTTTAATTCCATGGTCACTGGATTACTAGTTGGTAATTGCTGAACATAGTCAGTTAATTTTCGAGCCGCTACAGTACAGCTATCCTCTTTATCAACCTTGCCTGGAATAGATACATGAACTCCAATCTCGAGATCAGTGCAGGTCGCGTGAAGTAGCCCACCCTTTAGTTGAAGCAATACATTATTTAAAACCGGCAGCTGTGTATTGCGCCCAGCAACTGGTGTTACCTTACTTAATCCTGTCAGCAGGTTACCCTGCGTGCAAACAAACTTCATGGGCACATCTTATTTCCACACCATAGATATTGCATCTCCTTATAGTACGTTAGTAGTAGTAGATAGTAGGTAGTGCCTTTCTCTGTGGGAAGATCTACTTTATGGCTTAATCTCCTTATTTATAGTGGGGAAAACCTGTTGAGTGAAACCCCTTTTTTTAGGGGAATTATGTGGATGACCTGTGAAGTTGAATGTAGAAAATCTTTCATCTTTTACTTCAGGACATTTACTTCTGGAAAACTTCCGTGTTATTAACAACACCTCTCCCCTAAATAGGGAAAACTTTTTAGCGTTGTAGTTGCACTACCTCTCCTACTTAAGCGTATAATCGCTCTTTAATAAAATTTAAATCTTGCACTAAACCCTCATCATGTTCCAATAGTTTTCCAATTTTCTCACAGGCATACATAGCTGTGGTGTGATCACGGCCACCAAAGAGATCGCCGATTGAAGGAAAGGAGGTTCTATTTTCTTGGCGCAGTAAATACATAGCAATCTGGCGCGGTCTCACAATCTCTTGTTTACGAGATTTACCGCACATTTCGCTTTGTGAAAGATTGTAGTACAAACCAACCACTTCAATAATCTTTCCCGAATCAACAGCGCGTTGTTGAGGTTGATCAAGAATACTTTCCAGCACTCGCTCAGTATAGGCCAGGCTAGCTTTCTCCTTATTTAACTCACAGTGAGCCACCACCCGCTTGAGGGCACCCTCCAGCTCGCGGACATTCTTTTGAATATTTTTAGCTATAAAAGCTAGCGCGTCTTGATCAAAAACCACCCCAGTGGCAACAGCCTTTTCTTGTAAAATAGCCAGACGAGTCTCGTAACTGGGCTGCTGAATATCCACCAACATGCCACCGGTTAGCCGAGACCTAAGACGCTCTTCAAGGGTGGGAATAGCTTTCGGTGACCGGTCACTACTCATAATCAACTGCTTGCCCTCGCTATGGAGCGTGTTATAGGTATGGAATAACTCCTCCTGAGTTTTTGCCTTGCCGGCCAGGAACTGCAGATCATCGATCATTAAGACATCCACATCACGATACTTGTCCTTAAACCATTGGGTGTTGCGCTCTCGAATTGACTGCACAAAATCATTAATAAATGTTTCCGATGAGACATAGAGCACTCGGCGACTAGGCGTACGAATTAAAATTTCATTTCCAATTGCATGTAGTAAGTGAGTTTTTCCCAACCCGACGCCACCATAAATAAATAGTGGGTTATAGAGCTCGCCTGGCTTTCCCACCACGGCCCGACTAGCCGCGTAAGCCACCTCATTATTTGATCCAGTCACAAAGGAATCAAAGGTATATCGAGAGTTGAGTGTTTTATTTACCGGAGCAGTGATTGGCGTGGCCGCCACCTTCTTGGTGACTGGCACAGGAGTGGGTCGAGGAACTTTCTGGGCAACAATATTAGGGGTCCTTCTCTCTGGAGTTATCCCTATCGATTCTTGAGGTTGAGAGTGAATACAAAAAGAGACGTCCTCGACGCTACTGTCTAAGTCTTTAAGAATAGTTAAAATGGGGTTTCGGTATTTCCGCGAAAGCCACTCATGCGCAAAAGCCGAAGGAGTCTCTATTACGGCTATACCTTTTTTTATCTCTTTAATGCGCGTATCACGAAACCAGGTCAGGAAATTTCCTTGGCTCACCTTGAGCTCCAACTGCCCCAAGGCTACCTTCCACATTTGGTTCTGGTCCATTCGCTTTATACTGGTGTTTACCTACTGCAATTAAGTACAATCTACCTTACCATAGTTATCCACAGGTTTGTATAGTAATAGAGCACAGTATTTCTGGGGATAAACTGGGGACTACTTGCAAAAAACAATAATATATGATCACACCAAGAAGAAAAGAAGCGACCAAGAGATCAAAGTTTTGTTGTGATGCAGGCGCGAACTCTAATTGAGCGATTGAGCGGTGAGATGACTACACCTCATTTAGTAATAGCTGAGTAAAGTGGCAAATATTGACAAAGCGGGTTAAATCAGGCACGTTGTGAGTAGTCGTTTTGCCCTTTGTACAAAAAAATATAAGGAGTTAAGACTGTGTTCCCTACACCCCCTGCACCCCCATATCAAACATATCGAACTCGAACAAAGACCAGCGCTCAACCAGAGCCACCCGTAACGCGTACTGATGTACCACCAGTTACCCTTCCCCCCGCACCAGTCAGCCAAGCAACCACGCCGCCTGCCTTTCACATCGATGTCAACTCAAGCTCCCCACAAACCAGCGGCAGAGGTCACCATCATAGGAAAAAGAGTAACCAAACCATCGTCATTCTTGCCTGCGTGGCCGGCGCCGTCCTGTTTGGTATTGTTCTGCTTAGCGTCGTCGCTAATTCACCCTCTTT
>JACZRJ010000076.1 GCA_022574795.1 Patescibacteria group bacterium
ACTTCACACCGTTGATTGATCGATTCTCACGCATTCCCCAAGGAAATCTCTGGGATCAAATTATTCTAGGCCGGTACCAATACGTTGATCAGCTCATCACCACCTTGGCCCGCCAACGCCAGAGCAATGTGCTGCTGGTTGGACAACCGGGAGTGGGTCGTCTGGGTATTATTCAGGAGCTGGCCAGGCGAGTGAACCAGGGGCAAGCTCACCCGGAGCTGAACGGCCAACGAGTAGTATATATTCACATTGGTGAGCTACTAGCCCTGAGCTCCTCAGCTGCCGGTCAGTTGGCCGCTGTCTCACAAGCGCTTAATGAAATTGAACGAGCTGGCAATATCATTGCTGTGATCGATGGACTCGGTAGTATCCTAGGCAAATCCGGGGAGCAAAGAGTTAACCTGACTGAGGTACTGCTGCCCTTCTTTTCCTCGCTAGCCGTTCGGGTTGCAGTAATTATCTCTAGTGACGAGTACCACCTACGATTAAAAAATAATCAGGAACTCCTGCATTTCTTTGAAGTAGTGCAAGTACCCAGCGCGTCTAGCGAAGTAACCCTTCGAGTTCTAGCCTTGGCCGCGCCGTCTCTTGAGCAACGCCTGGGCATCAACCTGCCGTACAAATCGCTGCGAGCTATTACTGAAGGAACAGAAGATTTGTTGCAGCATATTCCTTTTCCTGAACGAGCCTTTGACGTTCTCGAGGAAGTCCTTGTTCTTGCCCAGAGTGAGGACTACAAGCAACTCACCATTGATCTGGTCAATGCCCTAATCTCACGCAAGGTTGGGGTGCCGATTGGCCGGATCGCTGCGCAAGAGCGGGAACATTTACTGAATTTAGAGGAAATAATGCACCACCGTATCGTCAACCAAGACCGAGCTGTCTCGGCTGTGGCTCGCGCTATGATTCGAGCCCGCGCCGGGGTGCGCAATAAAAAACGACCGATTGGTACCTTTCTCTTTCTCGGGCCAACTGGAGTCGGAAAAACTGAAACCGCTAAAACACTGGCTGAAGCATACTTCGGCTCGGAAGATTACATGAACCGTCTCGATATGTCTGAATTTCAAGGGCCAGACGGCGTGGCCGGCCTGATTGGTAGCACCGAGCAGCCAGTCGGTCGCCTGACCTCACTAATTTCCGATAAACCGTTCACCGTGCTTCTGCTCGACGAGTTTGAGAAAGCACACCTCAACGTCCAGCAACTATTTCTGCAAGTGTTTGATGAAGGCCGCCTGACCGATGTGCGGGGACAAAATGTTTCCTTTAAGCACGCCATCATGATCGCCACGAGCAACGCTGGGGCCGAGTTCATTCGCCAAAATTTGGCGGCCGGACCCTTACCGAACGATTTTGATAAACAGCTACGCAATCATATCTTGGAGCAAAAAATCTTCCGACCCGAGCTGCTCAATCGTTTCGATGGTGTCATAACCTTTACGCCTCTGTCCACAGCCCATGTCAGACAAATTTCTGCTTTGATGATGAACAAGTTGAATAAGCGCTTGGACGATGAGCACGGAGTAACCGTCGCCGTCACCGAGGAGCTCAAAGACTTCCTCCTTGAAATTGGCTACAATCCTGAGTTTGGAGCTCGCCCCATGGCTCGCGCCATTCAAGATACTGTCGAATACGCCATGGCTCAGAAAGTCCTGAAAGGGGAGCTAGAGCCAGGTCAGGAAATAACCCTCGCACCTGAAACTCTCCGAGCGATCCTACCGAAGTAACAGCGCTACCAAGCTCGCCAGACTACTCGCCAACCAACCGGATCGACAAGACTCTCGTTCCGTCCAGGGCATATAAGGTAGACTCATCTGTCGCTATGGCCACGTCGCTCAGCTCTTGAGCTACATCAATCAGAACTTGCCGAATTAAGGCGCCTTCTTTGTCGAAAATCACCACTCGATTCTGACTCGGATCATAAATATACAGGTTAGCAAGATCAGCGTTGGTAAAGATCTTAGTGGCTGAGGTCAGGGGTGGTTCAACCGGCTCTAATCCGAAGTGCTCCTCCTGACCTTTAAATAGTCGGCGTACCGTGCCGTCATCGTGCAGTGTATAGATATTGCCATCGACGGCTAAGCTGATAATTGAATCTTTAGGAAAGTCCTCATCGGAAATCCAAGCCGCGCCTCCCGAGTATCCAGTTAGGGTGCTGCTGTAACTAAAAATGTTCTGGGCCGTCGCGTCATAGAGGTATAAACGACCACGGTAGGGTGCGATGGACCGTATCTGGGCTTCCTCTGCCGGGAATTGTATTTCCTGGCGTCGCAGCGTTTCCGTCTTAGTATCCAAGATAGCAATACCGGGCTCCGTAGTGATGTATACGATTGTCTTGTCAGCTTGATGGGTATTACTTCCAGAAATAAATCCGATGCCTTCTGAGATATCACTAATCGCCGCGATGGTGCCATCTGGGCCCATTCGGTAAACGGCATTAGTCGCCGGATGCACGACATACAACCCATCGCCTATCAAATCAAGCAAGTCCGGCGTCGCCCCCTCCAGTACGGTGGCAAAATCACCGAGGACTTCAGTCTCATTGTTTGAAGCTCGTACCACTTTTTGCAAGCGGTCTGCCACCTCAACGAGCTCACCAGCAACCCCTTGTGACTCCTCAGTGTACAGTCCTGTAGCTCTCAGTTTAGCAATGCTCTCTCTAGCCTGAGCCATCAGCTCTCTAGCCTGATCACGATTGTCGTAAATAAGTGCCGCCTCAGCTGCCGCCTGCTTCGTTTGTGCCTCGTGTAGCAACTCACTGGCTTGTTGAATTTCAGCGTCGGTTGAACGTTTTTGCTGCAGCAACAGCAGTGAGACAATTAAGGCCAGTCCAAATAGTACCGCCACCCCCGCAAAAAGCTTACTCGTCCGGGGCAACCTGGAGAACCAGCGCCGCATCAATTGCCAAACCGCTCCCGGCAACTGCAGCAGAGATAGAATAGCTGGCAGCCGCCAGCGAGGCCAGCGGAATATGGAGCGGCCCCCTCGATCAATTTTGACTCCCTGGTTGATTGGAACTGCAACCGAGTCGGACTCCCCGGCAGCTGCCGGAGGAGACACCGATCGCCTCCGCCGCCAATTGTCTATACCAGTTGCCGTGAGCCGTCCCACATTCTTACCGTAGCTGACGGACCTGGAGGCCAACGCTTTGCTGCCGGTCCGTGAACCTCGCCATAGCGCTGGGCCAGCCGTTGTTTTGAGCCAGACCCACATTGTGCCAAAGGCTCGCCCAAATATCGCCAACAGCGTCTTCAGCCATGACCGATGGATAATCAACGGTCGCCGAGGCGATAACTCTGGCCGTAAATCACGCTTACGTCCTAATCCGGCAACTTGACGCACTTCTCGGTTACTGCCCAAACTGGCCTTTTCCTGCGGTAGGAGAGCGAGTACTAAGGCGACCATCGGCACCGAGGTTTTTTGATCTCGGTACAGAGCATGTAATTGCTGTGTTACCGTCGTAGCCGTATTGTCCAGAGCATAGCGAGACAAATCTTGGGATCTAAAAAGAGCTGGAAAGTGAGAGGTTCCTAAATACAATGTGTCGCGAGCTGCCACTGTTCCGCTAGCTACTTGAGAAAAGGTTTTGAGCGGATTAGTAATGGGGGAGCGAGATAAGTCTTGCGACAGCAGTGTCGTCCGGGCCCGCCGAGACAGGTATAGCACGCCGTCGCCAGCACAAGACAAATGCAGTGTTGTTCCTGCCAACACACAACAGGCAATATTGAAATAGTTCATCCAGTCGCGCACGCCCTGCTCGCTGGCATCGTAGAGCACCAAGTTTGCCTGGTGAAGCGCTGACTCAAAGCTAGCCAATACTCCGCGAGTGGGATCTCGATAATATTCTCGTTGCAGTGCTTGGATAGTTAAATCAAGAAGTTCTCGACCGACTCCCTCGCGATCTTCCACCTCACCCACGGCGTATAATGAACCAAGCTGCAGCTCACTCTTGGAGGGCTCAAAAATATATGCTTCACCGAAGTATCGAGAATCACCAACCAGTACTAGTTCACTTACGTCTGGAATTA
>JACZRJ010000077.1 GCA_022574795.1 Patescibacteria group bacterium
GGCATGAAGGTACCCAACGCTACGGTTATGATTATTGAAGGAGCCGAGCGCTTCGGCCTGGCCCAGCTCCACCAGTTCAGAGGCCGGATTGGTAGGGGAGAGGTGCAGTCACATTGCTACCTTTTTCCAACCACCGATAAGGACGCCGTTAATAAGCGCCTGCAAATACTAACGGAAACCACCGATGGTTTTAAAATTGCCGAGGAAGACCTTAAACTGCGCGGCCCCGGAGAAGCCTATGGCGTGGCCCAATCAGGCTTTGGTGATTTGAAAATAGCTTCTCTCTTGGACTACGCCATGATCAAGCTGGCGCGAACCGAAGCCGACCAACTGCTGGCTGATGATCCTACTCTTGACCAACACCCTATTCTAAAGGGCAAGGTCGAACAAAAAAATCTAGTCACGCACTTTGAGTAAGGCGCTTTGGCTGATACAAGTACCGCCACGGCAGCTTGGCGTCAGCTCCAGCATAGGCAACATTAATCCGAGGGGTCCTAATAATTCTAGACGAGGCGACGCTGAATCCATCATCTGCCAACCACAGCTTGTCACTGGCTGCTAAATACTCAGTGTTAAGGGATCGGGTGATATGCATCTCTCGGGTGAGTTTGCCTGGGCCATCAGTTTCAGCACTCGTCGCAAATTGGGGCGCCACTTCTCGGATTAACACAGCTGCTGGAAAATTGGCTTGCTCTGTTACGATATTAAGACAATGGTACATACCGTAAATCATATAGACATAGGCATGACCAGCTTCGCCATACATCACTTTAGTTCTGGCCGTTAGGCCATGTGAAGCGTGGCAAGCCCTATCATCTTCGCCAACGTATGCTTCAACCTCCAGTATGCGAGCAGCTAACTCACGGCCTCGCCAACGACGCACCAACAGTTTGCCCAACAGCTCTCTGGCCACCAGGTGGGTATCACGAGTATAAAATGAGCTTGGCAATCGACGCATAGCCACCAGTATATACTCATGATGTTTATGATCCAGACTCTCCTCGAAGTAACCTGGCTCTTTCTGCCTGCTTTTGTTGCCAACATGGCGCCGCCGATTGCCGCCCGGCTAGGCTGGTTACAACGTTTGAACCGACCTCTGGATGGTGGAGCCATATGGCACAGCCGCCGCGTGCTAGGGGACAACAAAACAATTCGCGGGGTAGCGGCCGGTATCATTGCCGGCGCCTTAGTGGGCCTACTCCAAAATAGCCTGTGGTTCCTGCCAACCATTAGAAACATCTCATTACTATCGTATGACAACCTGCTCACTAGTATCATCACCGGAGCTTGGTTGGGTTTCGCCGCCATGCTTGGCGATACGGTAGCCAGCCTACTCAAACGTCAACTGAGCATCCACCCAGGAGTTCCTTGGCGCCCCTGGGACCAACTCGATTTTATTATTAGTGCCATCCTACTTATCAGCTGGCTGGTCCCACTAACAGCTGCTCAGTTGGTTACCACTTTTGTCATTGGCGGTCTCGGCTCATATCTCACCAGCGCCGCCGGCGTGGCGCTCAGAATAAAGCAGTCTATCTAAAGGAGTGATGTAAAACCACCGTACCTACTGCAGCAACTCTTCCAGGTGTCGCCAAAAACCTTCCATAAGATTGTGGGTTTTCTCATGTTCAGCCAGCATTTTAAACACCACGTTTATTTCCTGCGCACTATTTTCCGACAAGCCAATGGCTCGTGACAAAGCTAAGCGCGACTCATCCGTCGGCAAACTCTTGAAATAATCCTGCAACATCGAGTGCCAACGGGCGATGGCCTCATCATCGTGAACAAAAGAGCGCTCACCATCATCAATGGCGTTAAGCGTCCGTTGAATCCTATCCCAATCATCGTAGCGGGCATACAGTTGCACGTCCTCATATAATTTCAGTACGTGCGGGACAAAGGGATGCCATGGTAATAGCTCCTTCATGTGCTGGGCATTAAAAAAAATCTCACGAGTACTATCAATCCAAGCATGAACCCTCAACCCCGTCATAAAATCATCGGTACCGATCAGGGAGTCTCGGGTCACGTTATCAGGATGAGTATGGTGACGACTTATAACACCCAGATGCCTAATATCTGGAAACAAGGTGCCGTTCCAATACGATGAGGTGGAGACGGCGTCACCCAAGAAAGTTAATACCCGCGCACCGTATACTACATGACCAATCTCACCCGCCATTCGCCCATTGTACTCCTCCCAAAGCGATAGTGTTAGACTGAACGACAGATGGCAGCAGATCAAAAAACAGGCTCCCGACGACTAACCACTATCGGAAGTATAATCGGTATTATCGCTGTTTTAGGACTCATCGCTTTCTTTATTACCTGGCTATTGGGGCCCTCGAAACCCACCTTGGAATTGGAAGGGGAGCCAACCTCGGGCCAGGCCGTAGCTCCCTCAGCTATACCGCGCAAGAGCCTAGCGGTAACTATCAGCTTCACTCGCGATCCCATATTTACCCTGTCAATTAAAGGCGTTACTCGCAGTACCAGCATACCCACCGCTGAATACTTTAGACCGCTGGATGATCAGGTGCCGTTCTCAATCATACGCATTAGAGACCTAGCTGGCACGATTATCACCGAAGAGAAATTTCACATGTCAACGCAGGTGATCGCTGAAGGAGAAAGTATTGAAGACACCTTTGTCTACGAGTATCCAGAGAGGGATGAAATCGTCGTATTTTCACTGCCGAGCAATGCTACACCGTCATCAGTCGAGCTCCTAAGTTCTACTGGCGCCACCTTGCAAACGCTTCGCTTCGATTATGATGACCTAACTCTACCTGAGGAATTACCACTGGAATCACCCAGCTCGACTGTTACAGATTTATGAGAGAGCACCTCGGGGTCACCATAATAGTGGGCGCAGTCCTATTAGCAGCTCCGTTTTTTGCCTCAGCCAACGCCGCCTTAGTCACCGATGTTTCAGTTGACACCAATCGTGCCGCTGCCGCGCGCAGCCGCACCTTTACGCTGGTCCACGGCCAACGAACCTGGCAAGTACCAGCTAAGGAAGTAGCTACCTGGTTCAAGACCAAATCAAGTGGCGAACAAACACTACTACAGTTGCGTCCCGGCGCTATCTACGACTATCTAAATGTGTACGTCTCACCCAAAGTTAATCAGCTGGGCACCAATAGTCGCTTTGGCTACGTTGGACCAACACTGCACCTACTCTTTGGTGGCACCAAAGGGAAGATTGTCGATGGCGTTAAGACCTCACTAGCCTTTCGCAGTGCCGTTATCGCCGGCAAAACATCATCCCCGGTGTACTTTAAGGAACACCGACCATCAGTTTTCTCAGCCGAAGACTTTAAGAAACTATCCTTTCCCGACAAGCTGAGTCGGGGAGAATCAAACTTTGCCGGTAGTCCCAGTAATCGTGTTCACAATATTACAGTGGCCCAACAGCGCTACAATGGCTTAGTCCTGTTGGAAAATGAGACCTTTTCTTTCAATCAGTACCTGGGAGACGTTGATGCCAAGAATGGCTACTTAGAAGAGCTGGTGATCAAAGAAAACGTCACCACCCCAGAGTACGGCGGCGGCATCTGCCAAGTATCCACCACTGCCTTCCGTGCCGCCATGGAGGCAGGACTAAAAATTACTACCCGGCGTAATCACTCCTATCCGGTGGCCTACTATGGAGCCCCTGGCTATGACGCTACAATCTATGCTCCGTACACTGATCTCAAATTTCAAAACGACACTGGCTATCCGGTGTTGATTAAGACGAGCATCGTTGGTAGTCGACTGATCTTTGATATCTGGGGCACCTCAGACGGGCGAGAAGTAAGGATCAACGGACCGTTTATCACCGGCAAGAAATCTGATGGTTCAATAACTGCTGCGGTCGCTCAGTTCGTCACCAAAAACGGTACCACCATCCGCGAGCAAAATTTCGTCTCCAACTATCAATCTCCAGACAAGTTTCCGACGATCAGAGCAGCCAACGGCGGCTAACAGTATTTCCTGCCCCTTGATCAAGCCTGACCTGACGATATGCAGGAATATCGTT
>JACZRJ010000078.1 GCA_022574795.1 Patescibacteria group bacterium
AGGGCTATGCAGAAAGATAATGCCCTTCTTGGTCCGCACGGTATCGCGCATGATACTCAAGACAGTGCTGGTAACCTCCTCAATCAGGATGGTTTGAGAGAGGCTGCGGCCACTGGTAACCAGAGCTTGGCTATAGCTGATCTTCCGCTGGAACAGGAAACGGTCAGTGTATTTACGGAGAAATTCTTGGGCGTATCTAGCTAAGAGTACTGCCAGCAGAGCGCCAATAGCGGCAATGATGCTTGCCTGTACCTTGAAGAGCTCGGCCAATAGCGGCACTGCCCAAATGAGGATAGCTGAATAAAGGCCGACAAACACGCCAATCAATATGGATAAGGATACGCTGCGGGCAATAGCTGCCCTGACATCCATTAGCCGGAAGCGAACGATAGAATATGAAGTTAAGATAACAAAGGGCAGGATGAAGAGTGGGCCATACGGTACAAACTGGGTATTTTGCTGAACCACTGATAAATACAGCAAGAAATATATGAAGAGGCTAAAGGTGGTTAGCAGTCCGATCAGAATATAGCGTTGCTGTATTCTCTCCAAGCCCCTGGCCTTAAGATTGTTTCTGATTAAGAGAACTATGCCGGTGATCAGCGACCCTAAGGTGACTGGAACAAATAAGATCATGCCCAGACCGAAGGTGGGTTGAGGTGGCAGCTGGTCAATACAGGTAATGTAGGTTACTTGCCAGGGAGACAGGGTTGAGCCCACGGCCGCTGCAGTCAGGACTCCAATTAGTATCAAGGTTCCCTTTTTGATAGGTATGGTTCTCCTGGGAACTGTGTAGAGCAGTAGCGCGAACAAAACAGATTGCACAAAGGCACTAGCGAAAACCAACCGTATCATCCATAGAGCGATCTGGTAATTTGCTGTATCAAAGGAGATGAAATTTACCGTGGCCCAGGTTGCTAGCGCTATGCTCAGTAAAGCAAACAGCACGTTAGTCGCGCTGCGCTTATTGCGACGAATGACTATTAAGGCCATCAACAGATTGGCTGATGCCACGAGTATAAACACGATCAGCGGAAGGGCCATTACCATTCCCCTATTCTACTCTATCGTCCAACGATGTTTGACCCGATTTTCTTGGTTGAAAGATTTTAGATCTCCGTGCTTGTAGAGATGAACTATCGGATTAATTTTCTGCTTCGATGACTTGTAGCTAAAGCGAAACTCTGAATTTAGTTCAATGAGAGTTTTAACCAACTCTGTCTGCAGTTGCCTTTTTAATCGTGAAGAAGGCCGAGTGCCATTGGCGCATTCAATATGGACATATAAGTGTTGATTTTGTTTGTGGTCGGTATCGGTGAACATGATGAACTTGCCGGTAACTTTGTCGCGCATCGACGGCTGCTCTAGGGCTGACTTAATGTTTTCCGGGTAGATATTTGCTCCATACAGCACCGAGGTATGGTCGCTACGCCCATATACATACACGAAAGGAAGTTTCCAGGGTTTGCTGCCAGTTTGTTTTTGCAAAGTATCTGTTAGATTTAGGCCTACTTGTACACCGTAGCGTTCCATCTGATCAAAACTTATGAGGCCACCAGTATCCTTAATGTTGTAACGAATAAGTGGTACCCCGGCTGACGCCGTGAAGTGTAGTTCGTCGTCCAGCATCTCGAAATATCTCAAAGTTGGATAGTACTGCAACATTGAGGGTAGCCGCTCAGCACCAAGCGCTGTTTTAATGAAACCAGGGGTGTCATCGAAAGCCCGGCGAAATGCAATTGAGGTTGGAGTCTCGTGTCCCAAGATAGCGGCGTCGGCTGTTCCATAAATATTAATAATGTCCTGATAGGGATTAAGTTTTCCGCCCTTCTCGGCTATATAGTCTCGCCAGGATTCATTAAATCCTTCACCCGCTAACAAAAGCTTTAGCTTATAACGTGCCCAAGGTACCTGCTGTTGATTTCCCTCATCGATAATGTCTTTGGCAAATGGCGGGTAGCTGGCAATGATCACTTGATCGTGTTGAGGGCCAAGCTCCTTAACTACTCGGATAATGTCATCTAAGGAGTAGCCAGGGGTTACTATAGTAATTCGATGGCCCTTCTGCGCCACTCGTAGTACTGAATTTAGAGTAATCGGTCCGCCGACATACATACCCATGGCGAAGGCATCGATAAATAGAGTTGAGCGCTCGTCTGTGTGGAAAAAAGAATCGAGCAGGAGCTCAAAGATGAGAGTGGTTTCGAGTTCAAGTCTAATTCCGCGAGGCCAAAAGAAAGGAGAGCCAGATGAGCCCGAGCTAACAGATATAATTTGTGAGCTAGTCAGAACGCCGTCCCAGGACAGATCGGCCAGAGAGTATTTACTTAGGTAATTGTCTTTATCAATCGGTGGCACCTGAGCGAAATCCGCGAAAGTTTTTATTTTGGCGGCGCTGACTTTATGCTTTTTCAGAAAACCTTTATAGGCCGGCACGCGCTTGGCGGTAGCGTGAAAGAGATTTAAGGCCATTCTTTGACCAGCTAATTCCCAGTGTTCCGGTGTGCTTTGCTCAATTTCTCGTCGGGCACGATTTATAGGAAAAGAGAAAAAGTCTTCATAGGCCTGCAAAGCAATTTTCTTGTTTTGGCCATTTGAGCGGCTTTTACTGAACTTTTCGGGAATATCAAGGGCCGGAAATGGTCCGCTGTGGTTGTTCATGATTTCACTCTTACATGGCGCTGACCTGTTTAGCAAATGTTTGGCGGGATATACTTATGGCATGTTCATAGGTAAAAAAACTACCGGTAATCAGCCACTATCTGGTCGAGAAATGGCCGATCAGGCAGTAGCAGCTGGAGCAATTGATATGGCCCAGGGTGTGGTGCACACCAGTCCCCCAGCGCTCTTTCTTGAGGTCTTGACGAGTATCTTTAATGAACGCCGAACTCATATCTATTCGTCTCCGGCTGGCGTAATGGCCTACCGCGAGGCGTTGTTGTCGGGCCTTACCCGAGAGCGGTCAGGTCTTGAGCTCGAGTCTGTTATCGGCACTAATGGTGTAACTGGTGGTCTAATATCCGCTCTGGGCTCGGTGTGTGGCCCCGGTGACGGGGTAACGTTGTTGGAGCCATTTTATCCGGCTCACGCGTGGGCTATTGAAGCTTTGCAGGCAGCGCCAGTGTATGTGCCGTATGCCGATGGATTCTCCATCAACTGGGATGAGTTAGGAGCTGCGCTAAAAATATCGAAGGCATTTGTGCTAGCTAATCCAGCTAATCCGACAGGAACGCTACTTAGCAGTGAAGATTTGAGCCGAATTTATTTGCTCTGCCAGAAGTATGGAGCACTGCTAATTGTCGATGAGGTGTATAAGGATTTTGTCTGGGAGGGTCAGTTCAGTTCATTGCTGGCTGAAGCTGGTGACCTGGCCAATCTGGTTATCCTGCGTAGTTTTTCAAAGAATCTGGCGCTGGCTGGTTGGCGCGTTGGCTATGCAGTGTCATCACCGAAGCGCTGCCAGGCTATGATCCACAATATTCACGAGGCTTTTTATGTTGGCGCTACTGCTCCCCCGCAACATGTGATGGCGATATTGCTGCGCGATCACGCCGAGGAAATCAAGGTGTTTATTGCCGACTTAGTGAGTCTTTATCAAAAGAATCGCACGGCTATTATGGCTGCCTTTACTGGCGCCGGCATGGAGCCGCGTCCAAATGCCGGGGCCTATTACATGATGGTGCAACACAATCGTGACAGTGATTTAGCCGCCACTAAGGAGCTCCTCGACCTGGGCATTGCCGTTGCCCCTGGTCAGCCTTTCTATCGTCCAGGAACATCCGATACTGGTTACCTGCGCGTGCACTTTGCCTTAAGCTCCGAGGATACAAATAAGGTCGTCTCGATTTTGAAGTAGCGGTTACCTCCTGATGGGGGTTCGCCCTACGACTCACTTCGTTGCGCCCTGCTGAGGCAGGGTTTCGCCCCGTTGAGACGGGGTT
>JACZRJ010000079.1 GCA_022574795.1 Patescibacteria group bacterium
AATGACAAAGGGGGCACTTTCCTCATTAAAGGTAAGGGCTATCTCCTCACCTACTCTTCCATAGCCGCAGAGGATAAAGTGGTCTTTTAATTTGGCTATTTTCGCTTTCATTTGTCGCCTCCTCCGAGTGAGACCTAATTTCCCTTCTACTATATATTCGATAAAGGCGGTTAACACAAATAGTCCTCCGCCAACGCCACCCACGATTAAGAAAATGCTGAAAATCCGTCCGGCATGACTCAGAGGGTTAACCTCGCCGTAACCCACCGTGGATATGGTAATAATCGTCATATAGACGGCGTCAATAGATGACCAGCCCTCGATGAGCATATAGCCGATAGTGCCAGTGGCTACGATGCTGCCCAGGATAATTAGCCCCCGGCGTAACCTCTTTTGTGGTTCCACATTAGTCACCTACGGTTAGATATTATTGAAGGTTATCATAGCCTTTATCAGCATGCAAACCAACCCAGAGATTTGTCATTGGAAGCGAGAGCGTGTTACCATTTCGGCAGGTGTTCCCATGGTTAGCGAATCTCACCAAATAAGTCAGAAGCTACAGGATATCTACCGTCGCCTTATGGACTGCTATGGTCCGCAGCATTGGTGGCCGGCAGAAGGGCCGTTTGAGATGATAGTCGGCGCCATCCTTACTCAGTCGGCGGCCTGGGTCAATGTGGAGAAGGCAATCGCCAACCTGAAAGCGGTCGAAGCTCTATCACCAAAAGCGTTGCGCCAGCTGCCTCTCTCCGAGGTTGCTGCCCTTATCCACCCCTGTGGTTACTATAATGCCAAGGCGCTGAAGCTCAGGTCCTTCGCCCGGTGGCTGGGCGAGCACTATAACGATAACCTGGATAAGCTGTGGGCTGATAAAATTGACCGCCTCCGCCACCAGTTGCTTTCCATCCACGGTATCGGGGAGGAAACGGCCGATTCCATAATACTCTACGGTGCGGGCAAGCCCATTTTTGTTATTGATGCTTATACCCATCGCATTATTGACCGCCTCGGCCTGGCTCCTGAGAGCAATGACTATGCCGCCTATCAGGCTCTTTTTATGCACAATCTTCCCACCGATAGCGAGTTATTCCAGGAGTATCACGCCCTGCTGGTCTGCCTGGCTAAGGGTGTCTGCCGCCGTCGTCCTCTGTGCCATAAGTGCTGCTTAAAAAGTATTTGCCCTTCCCGTATTGAATGACCCCACCCTTTTGATTAACTGACTAAGGCGTAGGATACTTTTTATTGGCATGGGTTGGAACTGGCTCGGCAAAAATGACAAATTTAGCGGAAAGATCACCTGCGTCGTCAATTGCACAGCACCCAAAAACCGCCATCGCGATAAATAATGTACTCATAAACATACTCCTTAAGGAACGAAGTGTGATGAGTGTAGCAAAAAATATCTAAAAACCTAAGAGCTCTGGTTCGACTTCTAGTTCCACACCGTATTTTTCATAGACAACGGCTTTGATTTTTTTAATTAATTCATAGATATCTTCACCAGTTGCTCCGCCAAGGTTCACTATATAATTTGAGTGCTTAGTTGAAACCTGCGCCCCTCCAATTTTCAGCCCCTGTAGCCCGGCATCGGCAATTATTTTCGCCGTTGGCACTACTGGGAAAGGATCGGTCTTAATATTGTCTTTCCATTGGTCTAATTGATCGGATGGGATATTATCAACCGGGGTATTTTTAAATATCGAGCCGGAGTTGGGAAGATCTAACGGGTGTCTTTGGCGACGATACTCAATCCGACTATCGGCAATTTTTCGTAGCTCATCTCTGTCGCCTTTATTTAATTTCAACTTGGCCGAAACAATTACTTCGTTGGCTAGCTCTTTATAAATTGAGTGGCGATACCCAAACTTACACTGGGTATTATTGCGTATAATTTCTTTGCCGGTCACCAGCGATATGCTCTTTACCTCGCTAATAGTGTCCTTTATCTCCCCGCCAAATGCTCCAGCATTACCCCTGATTGCCCCAGCAAAACTACCAGGCAATCCCCCGGCCCATTCAATTCCACTCAACTCTTTGTCGACTGTCTGGTTGACTAATTCCTCCATCGAAGTTGCCGGACCAGCCTCTAAAATATTGTCTTTAATTTTTACAAATTCAATCTTAATACGCATAACCAGACCATCGAAACCTTTTTCGGAAACAATTACGTTACTGCCATCAGCTAACACAAAAATAGGGAGTGCCTTTTCTTTTGCCCAGCTAGTGACATTTTTTACTTGTTCGATACTTTTACACTCAATAAAATAACGAGCTAATCCACCGACTTTGAAAGTTGTATATTTAGACAAAGAAACGTTCTCTTGTAATGGAAAATCTGCCATGGCTGTAGCGTAGCCGAGCCAGGCACGGCAATCAAGAATTACTGTTAAGCAACTATCACCGCCACGAAAATTACCCGATACGCTAGACCGACAAATAAAGGAAAGATAGTTTTCCAGTAACCCAACTTGCCCATACCCCCGACGTAGGCCATAAGCTCAGCGTTAATTACCGGAATCATCGTAATAATAAAGAACTGCCGCCAACTGAAGGTATTTGACAGGGTCTCAACGATCTTGTAATTATTCTTCGATAACCAACGTTTTAGTAGCGGACGACCGTAATTAAAAGACAGATAATAACTAATACTCCCGCCGGCTATTCCAGCGAAGACTCTAACGATAATTACTGTCACTGGGTCTAATATGCTCAATAAAACTAAATCAATTGGCAGGGTGGGAATTGGAATAATTACCGTAGCAACAATGACAAAAAGAAAATATATAATTAGGGCACGGTTTTCATGCAGCAGCAGTCCTTGGATATATTTATTATTCTCTGGATCAATAAAATTACTTAGTAAGGCTGATATCAAAGCAATGAAAATTCCAAACATTACTATAAAGCCAACTAACTGTATCAGGCTTTTTCTGTCTAATTTCTGGGCTTTTTCTGGAGCGGGGTTTATTTTTACCATGACGATTATCGGGCCTGGGGATCAGAAACCTGGCTAGGCGAATATTTTGTTGGTGAAGAACACCTTCCCCTGGCAGGGGAAGGCGGCCTCTTAACGCAAAAAGAATTAAGATATTGCTTGCACGAAAAAGAGCGGCTGAAATTCATTGGCGATCATGTCGATTTTACGCTGGCCCTTCGATATAATGCTGAGGCCGAAAGTTTTAATTCCCGGTGTCAGGTTTACAAATTTGACCCTCGGGAAAAATTTGCCATTGAGAAAAAGCTTGAGGACCAGGACGGTATTTTTGCCCACCAAGCTTTGGAGCAAATCAAAAACTGGCGTTTCGAAGAAGCCTCGACCGACGATTTCAATGCTACCTACTACGCCATTGCTACAGGTATTTTCTTGTTTGACTTAACCGAAATTCCCCACGCAAAAGTGGTTCAGACCAGGTTATGGGAGTTGGGGTTTTTTGAGGGTGAAACAAATGGCAACTGGGAAGCAAAAAGTAAAGCCGCGCTTATTGATTTTAAGGATGCCAATGGATTTGGTGAAAGTCCGACCTGGGACACCGCGACCCAGCAACTTCTTTTTGGGCCAGACCCTGTGAATTCCAAATCCTGGGGAAACAAGGTTTTGGATGATGAGGGAAACATCCGCTCTGAGGTTGTCGGGAAGCGTAAGGTAACGATAGATGATTCAAAGCTAAAGGTTGTTGAGGACAGATATAGGGTTAGAAAAGCCAATATATTTTCATGGAGGATTCACCCAAACAAAATTTCAGACGATGACGATTTTCCCGTTATTAAGCAGGAATTTATCACTTTTGAAGATTTAGAGAAGCGTCTAGCGCAAGAACTTGTCCTGATAATCCATTTGATGGTGGGAAAGAAATATTGTAATCGGCTGTCATTCCCGCAGATGCTTCTAATATAACACCAAATGCTCCATCTCTAAGCCTTGCCTGAACTG
>JACZRJ010000080.1 GCA_022574795.1 Patescibacteria group bacterium
TTGTAGCGCTTGGCCATTTTGGGGAGTGGGTAGCGTAACGGCCGGGGGGCTATCGTCCGGATTGATAATAAAGGTTCGATGGGCTCGTCCGGTTAAGGACTCTTCGGTGGTGGCAATAATGACCAGGGTTTTGCGGCCTGAGAAAGACGGCGCAAAGGAGAAACTGGCTTGGTATGAATCCGCTGGGCCGAAACTACCAATTTCTTCCCCGTCAAGGATAAAGCGGACCTGGCGTACTGGTTTTGAAGATTCAACCTGAGCGGTGACGGTGACAGGGCTATTGCGCAGAATAGTGGTGTTGGGATCGGTGATCTTAACGATTGGTAAATCTTCACTGTCACCTATGGTGCAGGTTAGTTCAGGTAGGCTAGCGCCATAGCGAGGTTCTTCAGGGTTGTCTTTGGTCTTTTCGTTGTGCTTGTCTCGCCAGGCGGCGACGCCGGTTTCCCAACGGTCAAACTGTGGGTCAGCCTCAGCGTTGGCGGGAGAAGCGCCCAGTGGATTCAGGCGGCGGACGTAAAAGAGGAGATTGTGCAGTTCTTTAAAAGTTTTTGGCTCACCGCGATCCACCGGACAGTCATTTGAATAAATGAGTCCGGCCTCGCGGTCCCACTTGCCTTTAATCTCAGGAATCTCGCCGCGTAGAACAGCGTGACGAAGATTCTTTACCGGCGCTGGCGAAACAAAGCTTTCGATAGGCGTTCCGGCCAAGGCCCGGCGCATAAAGGCATTCCAAATAGGTGCAGCCGTGCGCGCGCCGGGAGAGTTTTTCCCCATGGGGGTGTTGTCGTTGTTGCCAACCCAGGCCCCGGCTGTCAGGGAAGGAGTGTAACCCATAGTCCAGCCGTCGCGGAACTCTTGGGTGGTGCCAGTTTTGGCTGCCACCGGTCGTTGGCCGAGCTGGAGGGAACTGGAGGCGCCAAAGGTGAGCGACCGAGCGGCGTTGTCGGAGAGGACATCAGTAATCAGGCGGGCGATCTGAGGGTCTAGTACCTGGTCGCCTTCGGGTGCCTCCTCGGTAAAGTCGAGCAGCGATTCTTCAGGATTATCAACCTTAAGGATGGCGCGGTGAGGGTAGCGGAGACCATCTTGAGCAAAAACTCCGTAGGCTGAGACCTCGTCAACTAAGCGCACCTCGCCACCACCTAGCACGAGAGATAGCCCGTAGCGATCGGGGTCGTCCAGAGATTCCATACCCATGCTTCTGGCCAAGTCGGTGGCGCTTTTGACCCCGGCCAGGTAGAGGGTTTTAACGGCCGGAATGTTGAGTGAGCTGGCCAGGGCCTGGCGCATAGTGACGGGTCCGTGTTGCGACAAATCGTAATTTTTTGGCTGATAGCCTTGCCCAAAGTCAGTTTCAGCGTCGACTAGGATAGTCTGAGGGGTGTAGCCGCGCTGCCAGGCCGCAGCATAGATAAACGGCTTGATACTTGAGCCCGGTGAGCGGTGGCGAATGGCGACATTAACATTGCCATCAATGTCTTCGTTGAAGTAATCGATTGAGCCGACCATAGCCAGGATATCTCCAGTCTTAGGATCAATGGCAACGAGAGCGGCATTGGATCCACCCAGGCTGTTAATGGAGGCCTCCTGTTCCCGGAGAACTTCCTCAGCGATATTTTGTAGCTCGGCGTCCAGGGTAGTGATGATGGTGAGGCCACCTTGTTCGACGATACGTTCGCCAAATTCGGCATCGAGCAACTCTTTGACGTAAAAGACGAAATGGGGAGCGCGAATTGATTCTCGGCGTTGGACAAAGTTAAGCTCTTGCTGGCTAGCCTCGTCGGCCTGAGCTTGGCTGACCATGTTTAACTTGACCATCCGAGAGAGGATGTTTTCTTGACGTCGTTTTAAGTCTTCATAATGTGAGCCATAGGGCGAATAATAGGTTGGAGCTTTCGGCAGGGCGGCGATAATAGCTGACTGGCCAAGGCTGAGATCGGTCGCGGCGATACCAAAAAACGATTGGGCGGCGGCCTCAATGCCATAGGCTTGACTACCATATGGTATTTGGTTGAGATACATGGCTAAGATCTCGTCTTTACTGAAGCGCTGTTCCAGTTCGAGGGCCAGGACAGCTTCCTTGACCTTACGTTGCAAGGTCCGCTCTGGGGTTAGAATTGAATTCTTGATCAGTTGCTGGGTGATGGTTGACCCGCCTTGAAGGGAGCCGCCTCGAAGGTTAACGAAGATGGCCCGAAGAATACCCTTGAGGTCGAGGCCGCGGTGTTCGTAAAATTGGTCATCTTCAGCAGAGACGGTGGCTTGGCGTACGAAGCGAGAGATACTGTCTAGGGGCACGACGGTGCGGTGAATGTCACCAATTTCGTAGAGCAGGTGTTCGCCAGTCCGGTCATATATTTTAGTTGATTCGGTAACTTGTCTGGTGCCTAAATCATTGGGGTTGGGAAGGTCTCGGCTCCACCAGAGAACAGTGGTGGCTCCAGAAAGAAAGAGAGCTCCGGCACCGATAAGCAAATAGCGCAACCATTTCTGGCGCAGCTGCTGTTTGAGTTTTAAGACCCGTCTATTTGTGCGGCGGGCAAAGCGTCGTTTGGCCATAGTAGTAGAGTCTAGAATTACGGCTGATGAATCAAGCGCACACCAGACGTACCGTCAAGTGGGACGAGGTGTCAAGTCTTTACTTGTCGGGTCGATGTCGCCGTCTGGCAGGGTCGATTAGAAAGCCCTTGAGGTCGCGACGACCAATAATCGCGTCATAGCTCATGTGGGTGCGGTCGGCTAGGAAGACGTGTGTTTTAATAAGTCGATCTCTTAACTTGAAGGAGATCTCCACAATGGGACGCGTTTGTTGTCCGAGCGCAGCCCGGACGTCTTTATGGGCAATTATCGGCTGATGCAAGTTGTGACGGCGAGCAATTTTGGCATCGATGGTAGTGCGGTAGGCGCCGGTGTCAATTTTGGCTAGTAAGGCGTGGGTTTGCCCCTGGGCGTCGATGATTGTTATAGGTTCTTCGACACCCAAGACCATACGGCCGGATAAGTCTTCAATCTCGTGAGCAATGTCTTCACCGAAGAGACTTTTGGCTAGTTGGACACCTTTTTCGGGGCTGTTAATTGAGAGACCCTCAACGCGATTGAGTCGTCCTTTCAGCGGAGTGAGATTGGCGAATTGGATGTCGAGCCCAGGGCGAGCGTTAACTTCGAGAACCAGAGGACCATCTTCTCGGTCAATGGCTAGGTCGACACCGGAAAAAGTCAGGCCAGTAGCCCTGGCGGCGCGGGTGGCCGTCAAGAGAATTTCATTCCAGTGGGGGATCCGTATTCCAGACAGAGGCAAATTCTTTCCAGGTAGAGTCTCAATTAAACGACCGCGATGGATGGCAGTCGTGGTGTAGCCATTAATCAGGTCGATGCCAACCCCAACTCCACCGGTATGTAAATTAGCTCGCTCACCCGATTCTTCGGTTGGCAGGCGCAACATGGCCATAACGGGCACGAGATTAAAAACCAGGATTCGAATATCAGGGATGCCTCGAACGCTGTAGGGCTTAAGGGTGGCGTGATTTTTGACGCGTTGCTCGAACAGGGCGGTGTCGGGCACGTTGCTTCTCGAAAAGTTTCCATCAATGATATCGAGGACGTGGCTTTTTAGCTCGGGGATGAACACTTCTGTCTTATCAGCTTTGACCCAATTGCCTTTTTTATTTCGACCGAAGATAACGAGGATACCGCCGCCGCCCGAGCCGGCATTTGGTTTAAGGACAAAAGAGCTGGGTAATTTTGTCCAGCGAAAATTTTGTAAACGAGGCCGCGTGCGAATTTTCGCAAAGAGGCGCGGCGTGGGGATTCCTGCTTTTTGGAGCAGGCGCTTGCTAGCCAGCTTATTATTGGCAGTGCGGATCGCCCCCGGGCTGTTAACGCGAGAGGAATATTTGAGAGTGCGGGCATTCATCC
>JACZRJ010000002.1 GCA_022574795.1 Patescibacteria group bacterium
ATGGCTGCCCGTGCCAGGCTCCATAACAACTCGATCATGTCTGATAAGAAACTTGGTAAACCACACGGCAGACACAGCGCGCCACCACGAGGTGAGCACGCAGCTCCTAAAGATGAGCGTAAGTCTAAAGCGCCCAAGCCTTCGGCAGCGCCACGACCAGTGCGGTCACCGCGAACTATCGAAATAGTTCCAGCAATTTTACGAGCTACCTGGGAGGGTATCCAAGAGGATTGGGCCAAGGTATCTAAGACCAGCGATCATATTCAAATTGATATTACTGATGGGGTCTTTGCCGGAGACGGAACTTTTCGCGAACTGAGGCAATTTAAGAAACTACCGCGTAGTGAAAAGATTGAGCTGCACATGATGGTGCACACCCCAGATAATTTTGTTGATGACATTATTGATCTCAACCCAGCTCGCTGTGTCTGGCATGTGGAATCCTTTGAAGGAGCAACCAGTATTGCCTTCGTGTATGATGCCGTGCGTAGCAAAGCCCAAACGGAACTCGGGCTCGCTATTAATCCGGGAAGTCCTGACAACTGGTTAACTGATAATGTTGGTCTGATCGATTACGCTTTATTCATGGGCTACAACCCAGGATGGGCCGGTCAACCAATAGATCCGGTGGTCTATCGTAAGATAGGCGCTTTTCATGCGCTCTATCCTGAACTGCCCATTGCCGTGGATGGACATGTCAGCAAGGAGACGGTGGAGCCTTATGTGAAGGCGGGAGCAAACATCCTCTGCGCCAACACCGCGATTTTTGGAGAAGGTGATCCAGTAGAGAACTCTAAGCAATTGGAATTGTTGGCCCAGAGCGCCGCAGCTCATGAGGAAATTTGAGGCACGGGTATAGGCTCCGGCAGTAACTCTTTTGCGCTGTAGGGCTTCTTCTAAGGATACTGCTGCGCAAGTAATTGACAGTGCGGTATACTTAAGTCCGATATGAAACGATTAACTAAACTGGCGGACTTAAACCGCATGGCAAACACCCTGCGTAAAGACGTCATTGAGATGTTGACCGAAGCGGGCTCGGGGCATAGTGCCGGACCGCTTGATTTAGCCGACATTGCCACAGCGCTGTATTTCAATGTGATGAAGATTGATCCCAAGCAACGGGATGATCCGGACCGTGATCGCTTGTATGTGTCGTGCGGGCATACTGCCCCAATCTGGTACGCGACTCTGGCCAGGGCCGGATTTTTTCCGGTTGAGGAACTAAAAACGCTGCGAAAATTAGGCACGCGCCTGCAAGGACATATGGATCGGCTGACCGTGCCAGGAGTAGAGTCATCATCAGCCAGCTTGGGCCAAGGCTTATCTATCTCCTGCGGCTCGGCCTACGCCGGGCAGATGGATAAAAAAAACTACCAAACGTACTGTATTTTGTCGGATGGTGAGCACGACGAGGGCTCAGTCTGGGAAGCGATCCAGTTTGCTGGTCATTATCATTTGCAACATTTAACTGCCATTATCGATCGGAACAATATTCAGATTGATGGGCCGACGGAGGAAGTTATGACCAAAGAGCCGTTGCGCGATAAATATGAAGCTTTTGGCTGGCACATGATCGACGTGGATGGTCATAATATTGAAGCGGTGATTGATGCTTGCAACGAGGCCAAGGCGATCGTGGAAAAACCGGTGGTGATCAATGCTCACACCATCCCCGGCAAGGGCGTCGATTTTATGGAATATGATTTTCGTTGGCATGGTGCGCCTCCCGGCAAGGTAGACACGGAGCGTGGGCCGGCGAAAAGTAAGCAGTCAGCCGAGGCCTTAAAGCAGCTTAGGACACTTGGTGGGAAGATTGATAATGGTGACCTATGAGGCTGGCGGTGAAGCATACCTATCAGGATAAAGGCTACTGCTATGCTTAATAATTCAGCTAAGCTCAAGCGTAATACCTTGTCGAAGGACGTTGATATCGTGGCGACGCGAGATGGTTACGGTATGGGCTTAGTAGAGTTGGGAGAGCAGCGCGAGAACGTGGTGGTATTATGCGGTGACCTGACTGAGTCAACGCGCAGTGCTGGATTTCGCGAGGCCTATCCTGACCGCTTTATCCAAATGGGTGTGGCTGAGCAAAACATGGCTAATGTCGCTGTTGGTCTGGCACTCAACGGTAAAATTCCGTTTGTCTCAACCTACGCAGTTTTCACGCCAGGACGTAACTGGGATCAGATTAGAATTTCTGGTTGTTACAATAACGCCAACGTGAAGTACGCCGGGGCCCACACTGGCATCTCGGTGGGGCCCGATGGAGCGACCCATCAGGCGATGGAAGATATTGCCCTAACGCGGGTACTGCCGCGAATGACTGTGCTGGTACCATGCGATGTTGAGGAGACTCGTAAGATTACGCACGCCGCCGCCGCCATTGTTGGCCCGGTCTACTTTCGCTTCGCGCGAGCTGGCTCGCCAGCCTTTACCAGTGCCAAAACGCCATTTAAGGTGGGTAAGGCTGTTGTCTTCCGCGACGGGGATGAGGTGGCAATTATAGCGGCCGGACCCATCGTGCACTCGGCGCTACTGGCAGCTGACCGATTAATTGAGCAAGGCGTCTCCGCTCGAGTCATTAATAATCCTTCGATTAAACCGCTTGATGAGAAGACGATTGAGCAAGCGGCCCGAGAGTGTGGTGCGGTGGTGACCTGCGAGGAGCATCAAGTGATGGGTGGGATGGGTAGCGCTGTGGCAGAGTTTCTGGCTGTTACCTATCCAGTGCCGATGGAATTTATTGGCATGCACAACTCATTTGGAGAATCGGGAGAGCCGGCTGAGCTACTCAAGAAATATAAGATGGACGCCGAGGCGATTGCGGCAGCAGTTAAAAAAGTTATTAAGCGAAAATAATGGCTCGCCCCGTTAGAGGGCCCGGTCCCGCCAGGACTGGCGATTCCGCTCACAGCTGAATCTGTCCCTAACGGGACCTTCGATTAGCTACTGTTGACAGAAGATGGCAGCTGCCAAGCTCATACGTACTGTGATAAGCTGATTAGTATGGCTCGCGTTTACATTACCTACATAATTCCCGAAGCGGGGCAGAAAATGCTGGAGGAAGCGGGACATGAAGTTACCGTTCGTGAGGACGAAGACCTGATCTCCCGGAAAGATATCATCGCCGCATTACAAGAGTATGAGGCAGTCTTGCCGCTGCTGACAGATAAGCTCGGAGCCGAAGAAATTGCTGAGGCAGGCGATCAGTTAAAGGTCATTGCTAATTATGCTGTCGGTTACGACAACATCGATGTAGCCGCAGCTGCGGCCAGGGGAATTGTCGTCACCAATACTCCAGACGTGTTGACCACGGCAGTAGCGGAGCATACCGTGACGCTGCTTTTAGCAATTGCTAAGCGTATTGTCGAAGCAGATACCTTTACCCGGGAGGGAAAATATATCGGTTGGCGTCCTCAGTTGTTGCTCGGCACCGAGCTAGCGGGAAAAACCTTGGGCATCGTTGGTCTGGGTAGAATCGGCACCGAGGTGGCCAAGCGAGTCCACCAGGGCTTCGATATGAAGCTGGCTTACAATGATTTGAAACCGAACGATGAATTCGAACAGAACTTTTCGGCAAGGTATTACGCCAAACTGGACGAGATGTTGCCAAACGTTGACGCTGTTACGCTACATGTACCTCTGCTAGACGCAACACGGCACTTGATCAATAAAGAGAGGCTTGGCGCGATGAAGGAGGGCGCGCTGCTGGTCAATACTTCACGTGGGCCGGTGATTGATGAAGAGGCGCTCGTTAGCGCTTTGCAGAATAAGGAGATTAGAGGCGCGGCTCTCGATGTCTTTGAGGATGAGCCGAAACTTAAACCCGGATTAGCTGACTTGCCCAATGTTATCCTCACCCCGCATATAGCGTCTGGAACACTTGAGACCCGCTCCGCGATGGCCGAGCTGGCTGCTAAAAACATTATTGCTGTCCTGGCTGGGCAGGAACCGCCAACACCGGTTAAAGCAACCTAGTAAATTATTTATCTCAAAGTTCGCTTTCGCCCCGCTATGGTGATGTCTTGGGGTGCGCAAGTCTTTAAGACCTCGACCTAGCGATATGTCGAGGGTGATGAAGTGCGCTATTTGTAAAACTTGACAAACCAGGTACTAAGGTCTATAGTCCTGATGGTACTTTGCATTTCTTGGTAGGCCGTAGGTCCGATGCGTTATCGGATAGGCGGTAGGCCACACTATGAAAGGGTTAGTGCTATGACACGTCCACGAAGTGAACTATTGGGTTCCCTCGGTAAGTTGTTTGAGATATTTAAGACGATCGCGGACAAGGTCCTCGAACTCGGCGGCAGCGATGAGGATATCACGAGGATTGGCACGGATGAAAAGTTAGCCGAGGATATCGCCACTCTCATTTGCGGCAAAGAAAGTCTGCTGAAGTGGGTTCAGGGCCGTTACTTCGAGGCTCGAGTGTGCGGCAATGAAGTGTTTGCCCTGAAAGATCACCATCTCTCAATCACCGTCTGTGTCGGTGACATTCTGGAGATTGAAATGGTGATGACTGGGAAGGTTGTAGTCATCGGACTCAGACTGGATGATGAAGAAAGGTATCCTAGCGATGACCCGGCGGGCAACCTGTATCTCATTGCCTCTAATGATCCACATCCTGAGTGGGTGTCGGGTCAATACTTAAGAAAGGAAGGAGAGAAAATTATATCCTACGGGTACTGCGAGTAAAGGACACGATCCGTATATCGGCGATCTGGAAACAGCTCGCCGATTTTTTCTCTTCTCTCATTTTGTGCTGGTGTAGCGCGCCTGTATTACCAAGTTGAGAAGTAGTGGGTGACGCGGCGGGGGTCACCCGGCGAGCGCCCGCAGCAAAGCTAAGGACGTCGGACGGGGGTGCAGCCACGGCAGGAACCGCCAACACCGGTTAAGCCTCGGTAAGAACACAGATTACTCTCTCTGGCAATAGGAGTGGCTGTTGACATGTTTCCCTGACAGCTATAAACTATTTTTGTTTAAGGATTGGTTCCCGGGCCTCGTGCTCGGGGATTTTTGTTACAAGACTTTGACACTCTTAAATAAGTAACTCTTAAGTAACTAAATAGGTAACTAAAAAATATTACGAGACTATGGAAACGCTCATCGACAAAATTTCAGTAGTAGAGCAGGAGGCAGCTGAGAGAATCAGCCAAGCTCAGAAACAAGGCAAGCAAAGCTTGCAGGACTTGTTGTCTTCCGAAGAACAGTTATTAAAAGAGGTGCGTGAGCGAGCAGACGGTCGGGCGAAGCAGATCATCCAAGAGCGAGTACGCCAGGCTAAAGGCGACCTTAACCTGCTCAAACAAGAGCAAGAAAAATCTGTCGCTATGGCCCATGAGGCAGCCACGAAAAACCGTCAGCATGCGGTGGCTTCCGCCATCCAACTTTTTGAAAAGGACTTCTTGTCCTGATCGCTAGCTCGTTGTAAGTAAGCAGACCAAAGGCAATGATTTCAAAAATGACTAAGCTTCACCTCGGAATACCGTCAACTGAGCGGGCGGCTTTGTTGCGCTGGTTACAAGATGAACAGATTCTGCACTTAATCCGCCTTTCGACCAAAAAGACAGTCACTCAGGCTCCGCAGAGTGATACGGTTTTAAAGTTGGCCCAAGTGCAATTTGCCCTGGAATTCATTAATCGAGTTAAAGATGAAAGCAATATTAAGAAAAGGCGCAGCCTACGTAATTTATTTGCTGGTAAGCCGCTAGCCTCGCTTAGTCAATTGGAAGCAGTTCTTGAATCGGGTAAGTTGCCGGAGCTGCTCACCGCGATTAGAGCTGACAGCGATAAGTTGGCGGCGCTGTCGGCCCGCCGCCAGAAACTACAGAGTGAAAAGACTGAGCTGTTGCCCTGGCAAGCACTGAAGATCACTGGTCAGGCGCTCAAAGGTTTGGCGCACACCGAAGTATTGCTGGCTTCGGTAGCACTACCTGACGAAATGCGAGTGAAGCGCGCGCTTGATCGCATCCCGGCAGCAAGCTGGCAAGAGATATCTCGCACGGGCGATAAGAGGCGGGGGACGATATATCTAGAAGTAGTGTCTCACCGCGATAGCGCCGAGAAATTAAGGACTGCGCTGAGTAAGAGCAATGCCGAAATCGTGATGTTACAACTGCCGTTACAGAAGCAGCCAACCAGCAGGCTGCAGAACATTGCGGAGGAATTACTCGAAGTAGAGAGTCGCTATCAGCAAATATTGAAGGCGGCCAGGAAGTTCCTGAAGCGAGAGCGGGACCTTAAAATGGCCCATGATGGTTTGCTGCACCGACAAGAGCAGGAAGAGGTGCAAACAAAAATGGCCCAATTCGATTATGCCAGTGTCATCGCCGGGTGGATACCAGAGGAGAAGCGAGGTTATTTTACCGAACAATTAGCGGCTGAATTTCCTACGGTGGCAGTTTCGCTAGCCCCAACTGGTAAGCAGGAGATACCGCCGGTGGCGCTAAAAAACAATCGTCTGTTTCGCCCCTTTGAGGCAGTCACTAATATCTATGGTCAGCCGAAATATAGTGAGCTTGATCCTTCGCCAATTTTGTCGATCTTTTTCCTGATAGCGTTTGGTCTGGCTTTAACGGACGCGGGATACGGTATCGTTTTGATGATTGCAACGTCAGTAGGGCTGAAATATTTCAGACTCAAACGACCGCTTAAAAACATGATGCAGTTATTTTTCTACGCGGGGGTAGCGACGCTCATTATGGGCATCTTGACGGGCGGCTGGTTTGGCCTGGCCTTAGAGGACCTTAACCCAAGCGCGCCCAGAGATGCTTTGTTGGCGCTGAAAATTGTCGATCCGATCAGTAGCCCAATAACGATATTGCTAGTATCCCTACTATTTGGCGTGGTGCAGCTGTTGTTTGCTTGGGGAGTGGCCACCTATGACGCTTGGCGTAAGCAGAAGTACCTGGTGGCGCTGTTCGATAACGTAGCCTGGATCACGATGGTGTTGTTTGTCTTGACCTGGGCTGGGGTACGCCAAGGGCTGCTGTCAGAAGGCCTGAGGCTGCCAGCACTGGTATTGCTCAGTCTTAATGCCTTGCTGTTGGTGGCTACCCAAGGTCGACAACATACCAACATTCTGCTCAGAATAGGGGCAGGTGTCTTAAGTCTCTATGGCTTAATGGGATTTTTGAGTGATACTTTGAGCTACTCGCGGTTACTGGCTCTGGGCCTCGCCACGTCGATCATTGGCTTGGTGGTGAACTTGATCGCGGGGATGGTGGCTGGCGCCGTACCCGTGGTTGGGGTAGTCTTGGCAGTTGTTATCCTAGTAGCTGGGCATACCTTTAATTTAACTATCAATGCTCTGGGTGCTTTCATTCATGCTGGTCGTCTCCAGTTCGTGGAGTTTTTCCCTAAATTCCTTGAGGGCGGTGGAACACCATACCGGCCATTTGGTCGGGTAGGCAAGTATGTCGATAACCCCAAGGAATTTGTTTAGAAAATAAAAATGCCAAACAGACACTTCAAGTATCAAGGAAAAGATTAAGCTCTACTTTATTAACTTCATAATATAAGAACTATGGCTTACGGAATAATGTTTGCTCTAGCAGGTGCGTCGCTCGCAGCAGCACTAGCAGGGGTAGGTTCGATTCTCGGTGTGCGCACGGCAGGTCAAGCTGGCGCAGGTCTCGTGGCTGAGGATCCAGATAAATTCGGAAAAGTGTTGCTGCTAACAGCGCTGCCCGGCACGCAGGGGATCTACGGATTCTTGGCGGCTATCCTCATCGCTAATGCTACCGGTTTGCTCGGTGGCGAGGTGCTTGATTTGGACATAGCGCAGGGGTTACAAGTTTTCATGGCCGCCTTGCCAGTGGCGATTACTGGTCTGTTCTCAGGAATGTTTCAGGGCCAAGTATCGGCAGCGGGTGTTAATGTTATCGCTAAAAAACCAGAGGCAATGGGTAAAGCAGTTATTCTCTCTGCCCTGGTGGAGACGTATGCAGTGCTCGGACTGCTCGTAACGATTCTGCTTATTAACGGTTTGGACCTGACGAGCTAATGCGGCTGAGAGGTACGTACCTATTTAAGCGTCTGATTACTTGATTGAGTATGTCGTTTAATGGTCTCAAGAAAACGATCCTGGCTGAAGCTGACCTCCTGGCTGCGGAAGCTACGGCCAGCTTAAGCCAGCGTCAGAAGATAGCAGAGCGACGGATTACAACCAAGGCGCAAGAACTAGAAGAGGAGATTATTCGAGCTGGTGAGTCTGCTGGTGAGCAGGAGGCTAAACGCCTCTATCAAGACAGCCACTTGGCAGCTAAGGCGCAAGTCTTGACAGCTAAACAAGATGAGCTCGATGAATTACGAGAGGCCGTGGTGGACGAAATTCTAGGCTGGGATGCGGCGCAGACTAAAGCGATGCTCAAGGCGCTCTTAGAGCAATTGCCAGAGCCGGGCGGTACGATCACGGCAGGCGCAACTCAGGCAGACATCCTGGCTGAGCTGGCAGATACCTACCAGCTCACAATAAATAAACGTCGGATTCCTAATGATGGGGGATTTATCTGGCAGAGTAAGCTGATGGAAATTAATTTGACGGTGCGATATCTTACCGCGCAGTTATTTAAACGTCGTCGATCCGATCTGGCGAAATTGTTGTTTAGCTAACTCGTTGTTATGCCTCGCGTTGATACACCATACATTATTGCAGTTATTCGTAATCAGGAGCGTGACCTGCTGCAAAAGGATGAGTACACTCGCCTGCTCGGGGCCAGCACCGGCAAGGAGGCCCTGCGGGTACTGGTCGCTACAGCCTACGGCAAGTGGCTAACCGGCGAGGTGGGATCTCAAGAAGTCTTTGAGGCCCTCGAGGAGCGTTTACTGGAAGTACAGCGCTGGCTCATCGACACGGTAGATAGCGAGACGGTGGTACAATTTCTGACCGCTCGCTACGACGCCCTTAATGTAGCCACGGCTCTGAGTGACTACCTGACAGGCGTAACCGAACCCGGAGCTCTGTCACGACTCGGTTCGATTAATCCTCGGGTACTTACGAGCGTCATTTGGAATCAGTCGGATTGGGACCTCTTACCTGAGTTCTGGGAGCGGGTAATACAAGATATCTTGCCAGAGACGAACGGTACTAAGGAGCCAGTTAGCGTCCCCCAGATCCTGAAGCACGTTCAGGAAGCAGCTCTGTCCTGGAAAAAGCTGGTCGCGGTAACAACACTGTCCAAAAGATTGGTGTCCATTGAGCAGGATCATTTGCATATCGATAGTGTGCTGCGCGAACAAGGTGGCTTATTAGTCGCGGCGAGCGAAGGGATTACCTTAGCAGGTCTGACTAATGAATCGAGTCCGTCAGCTATCGCGGCAGCGATATCAGCGGCTGGCTACACCGGTTTTACGGTGGATCTGCTACAAGCGGTTCGCAAACGAGAATCGGCCACGGCCTATGAGCGAGCTTGGGATGAGGTAGCACTCACAGCAGCGCGTGAGTATCGAGCAGCGCCAATTGGCTTTGATCCGATCATTGCTTTTTGGATTACTTTGGAGCTGGAAGTGAAAACGATTCGACTGATCATATCAGGCAAGCTGCAAGGATTGACTAGTGAGCAGTTGTCGCCACTGGTGCGCTCGCAATTTTTGTCAGTCACTGCTTAAATCTTTATTTCAGGTATTATGGCAACCGCTATTCCAGAGGCTCCGGCGCAATCGACTCAGTCTAAACAGTCGTTAGTCTACTTGGGCCCAGTCGGGGCGGGCTTAGGTTTTACTATGTCTGGCCTTGGCGTGATTGAATGTGACGACGGCGCCGCGGTACTGGCTAACGTAAGAAAGCTGAAAGAGCAACGGGAGGTTAGCACGATTTTTATTGACGAAGGCTTGGCCGCAGAGGTTGTCGATGATATTCAGAAGCTGAATAATGAGGCAGTTCCAGTTATTGTGTTGCTGCCAAATCCGGCTCACCCGCTGAATCTCACTCAGCAGATGATGGCCACCTTAGTGGTTCAAGCAGTGGGATCGGATATTTTAAATAATTAGTACTATTCAAATAAGAACCTATGACCAAAGATCTTATAACCGGGAAAATTAGGAAAGTGGCAGGACCGCTGGTAGTCGCCGAAGATATGCGTGGAGCAGTGATGTATGACTTGGTGCGCGTTGGTCCTGATAGATTAGTGGGGGAGATAATTGAATTGCTTGAGGACACCGCGTCTATCCAGGTGTACGAAGAGACCTCAGGCTTGATGCCTGGAATGCCGGTTGAATCATCAGGGGCACCGCTGTCCGTTACCCTTGGTCCCGGCATGCTTAATAATATCTATGATGGCATTCAGCGGCCGCTGGAGGTGCTCAAAGAGAAGAGTGGCTCTTTTATTGCGCGCGGGGTTGAGGCTCCGGCCTTAGACCAGGACAAAAAGTGGTCCTTTACACCCACGGTAGAGCCTGGGGCAACTGTTGTTGCCGGCGATATCGTTGGTACGGTGCAGGAAACTGAAGTGATTGAGCACAAAGTGATGATCCCGCCCCTACTGAGTGGTCAAGAATATACCGTTGAGCACGTTACGGCCGGAGAATTTACCGTGAATGACGTGGTGGCCACACTGAAGGATAAGCAAGGGGACACTCACGAGGTGCACTTGGCTCATGATTGGCCAATTAGAAAACCTCGCCCGGTAGCAAAAAAACTGATACCTAGTGAGCCTTTAGTGACTGGACAGCGGGTGATCGATACCTTCTTTCCCATTGCCAAGGGTGGTACTGGAGCCGTGCCAGGTCCCTTTGGTTCGGGCAAGACGGTGGTGCAACAGCAGATAGCCAAATGGTCAAACGCTCAAATTATTGTCTACATTGGTTGCGGCGAGCGAGGTAATGAAATGACAGATGTGCTGCTAGAATTTCCTGAGCTGGTAGATCCCAATACTGGCAAGTCACTGATGCAGCGAACGGTGTTGATAGCCAATACCTCAAATATGCCAGTGGCTGCTCGCGAGGCCTCAATTTATACCGGTATGACAATCGCTGAATATTATCGAGATATGGGGTATGGGGTAGCCTTGATGGCCGATTCAACCTCGCGATGGGCTGAGGCCTTGCGCGAAATTTCTGGACGTCTGGAGGAAATGCCAGGCGACGAGGGTTATCCGGCCTATTTGGGATCACGAACCGCACAGTTTTATGAACGGGCCGGCGCAGCCAAGGCGCTGGGGAGTGATGAGCGAGAAGGCTCGTTGACTGCCATTGGCGCCGTCTCGCCACCCGGTGGTGATTTATCAGAGCCGGTCACCCAGAATACCTTGAGCGTGGTTAAAGTCTTTTGGGGGCTCGATGAAAAACTGGCTTACTCACGACACTATCCGGCAATTAACTGGCTGACCAGCTACTCACTGTATACTGATCAACTCGCTGCCTATTACGAGAAAGAAGCGGGTGAGGATTGGGGGAAATTAAGGATATCCGCAATGAATATTTTGCAAGAGGAAGCCAGTTTGGAAGAAGTTGTTCGCTTGGTAGGAATTGAAGCCTTGTCCAAGCAGGAACAGTTAACGCTCCATATTGCTCGGTCACTACGCGAAGACTATCTGCAGCAGAATGCCTTCGATGAAGTTGACACGTATGCCTCTATTAAAAAGCAATATCGCCTGCTGAAAGTTATCATTCACCTCTACCAAACAGCTCGTGAGCAGTTAGAGAGGGTCGACTTCACCATGTTGGCACTGCTAGCTTTGCCCGTCTGGGAAACCTTGGCCCAAGCAAAGTTGATTCCGGAGAAGGACATTGCCTCTGCCCTGGACCAACTAGAACAGGATATTACTGCCGCGGTACAGAAACTGTTGCCTGAGGATGACGAGGGAGCCGTGGTTCCATCTGGCGAAGAGACGAGCAAGCAAACAGCCTAAGACAACCTAACCTTTACCCCTTAATTACTTCAGCTATGTTGAAAGAATATAAAACTACCACCGAGGTTACCGGCCCATTGCTAATCGTCGACAACGTTGAGGGCGTATCTTATGACGAGCTCGTCGAGGTTGATCTGCCCAACGGTGAACAGCGCCGGGGCAAGGTCCTCGAGGTTGATGGTAAGCGGGCCGTAATTCAGATGTTTGAGGGTACTTCAGGTCTGGATATACCTGAAACCAAAGTACGCTTTCGGGGTGATGTGTTGCGCCTGCCAGTTTCGCTTGATCTTTTAGGTCGGAGCTTTTCGGGATCAGGGGTACCGATTGATGGCAAGCCAGAGATTATTCCGGATGAAGAGCGTGACATTAACGGCTCGCCAATCAATCCTGCTGCCCGGGCTTATCCTGATGATTTCATTCAGACAGGCATCTCGACAATTGACGGGATGAATACCTTAGTCTTGGGGCAAAAACTGCCAATTTTCTCAGGAGCGGGCTTACCTCATTCATTGTTAGCAGCCCAAATTGCTCGTCAGGCCACGGTACCTTCAGCCGACCAAGCGGGTAAGAAGGGAATTGAGTTCGTGGTGGTGTTTGCAGCGATGGGTATCACCTTCGAGGAAGCCGAGTTCTTCATCAAAGATTTTACTGATCGAGGAGCACTCGAGCGCTCGGTGCTATTCATTAATTTGGCGGATGATCCGACGGTAGAGCGAATTGCCACTCCCCGCATGGCCCTGACCGCGGCAGAGTATCTAGCCTACGAAAAACAAAAGCACGTGCTCGTTATTATGACGGATATGACTTACTACGCTGATGCCCTACGCGAGATCAGTTCAGCCCGTAAGGAAGTACCAGGTCGCCGCGGATATCCCGGTTATCTGTACTCTGATCTATCGACGATTTACGAGCGGGCCGGCCGCATTCAGGGAAAAGAAGGATCCATTACTCAAATACCAATCTTGTCGATGCCAGAAGATGATAAAACGCATCCAATTCCTGATTTAACTGGTTACATTACCGAGGGGCAGATCGTGTTGGGAAGAGATTTGCACCAAAAAGGTATTTATCCGCCAGTTACCGTGCTTGGTTCACTGTCGCGACTGATGCCTAAGGGGATTGGTGAAGGCAAAACGCGAGAAGATCATGCCGGGGTGGCTAATCAATTGTTTGCTTCGTACGCTCGCGGTCAAGAGGTGCGGGAATTGTCAGTCATTTTAGGTGAAGGAGCCCTCACTGAAACTGATAAGAAATATTTGGAGTTTACTGAGCGTTTTGAGCAAGAGTTTGTGCGGCAAGGCCCTGATGAAAATCGTACGATTGAGGATACCTTGACGCTGGCCTGGAAATTGCTGACCATTTTGCCAACCAGTGAGCTCAAGCGAATTAAACCGGAGTACATCGAAAAGTATGGCAAAACACAACACACAGAACACAAAAATCAAACAGAGCACAAAGCACAAATCGAACAGAGGTAAGATGTTTTCTTTATGCTTCAGGGAAGTTTTTAGATTTTGTGAAGGTTAACGTGCCATGGCTCAACAAAGAGTAAATCCGACCCGAATGGAGTTGCTGCGCCTCAAGAAGCGTACTCGACTGGCTCAGAAAGGCCATAAGCTGCTTAAGGAGAAGCGTGATGGCTTGATGCAGGAATTTCTCAAGATAATCAGGAGAGCTCAGGAGCTTCGGCGCGAGGTCGATGCCGAGTTGTCGTCTACTCTACAGCACTTTGTCTTCGCTCAGGCCACCATGACGCCCCAGGCGGTCCGGATGGTGACACGTGTCAGGCCGCAAGAAGCCGAGGTGTCGGTAACCGAGAAGAATGTTATGGGCGTTAAAATTCCGCAATTTGAGGTACAGCTGACGGAGCGTGGCGAGCACTATGGTGTCTGGGAGACGTCGGCCGAACTTGATGCTGTGATGGAAGCCTTTGCCATAACGTTGCCAAAATTGCTTGAGTTAGCCGCCATCGAAAAGTCGGCACAGCTGTTGGCTGCCGAGATAGAAACCACCAGGCGGCGAGTCAACGCTCTGGAACACGTACTAATACCTCAACTCCAGACAACTACTCGCTACATTCGCATGAAGCTGGGCGAGAGAGAAAGACAAGCCATCATTACCACCATGGCCATCAAAAAAGAGGTGGTATAGCAGCGTGAGATTATTAAGAAGAAAGCTCCACTTATTAGGTGGAGCTTTTGGATAGGAGAAGATGCCAGGAACAGGGACCTTACTGGACGGCGAGGGCATGGACACGTTGATGTGCTTGGTGCTCGCTGAGTGTTAGGGCGATCTGCGTAGGCAGGTTGTCACGGTAACAGGCCTGGATAGAGTACAGAGCGTGATAGACTATGTCGTACCAGCCCACACCTTTAAAGATCTCGTAGCGTACCTGTTGATGCTGCTGTTCAAGAGCTTCAAGTTGGTGATCTCTTTGGGCGGCTCGGTGCATAATTACAAGCGGAACTCTGTTGGATATCCAACGGTTGACTTCAGCCGCCTGACCATTGAGTAGTTGGTGACCGGTGTGCAAAAGATCTGTGTCAGCTGCCTGTTGACTTTCGTCAACTATTATCAGGACAGCGCCAACATGGTCTTTATCGTAGATTGGCCAGGGAGTAACTCCTGCCTTCCAATGCTGATCGACAAAGTGTTCCACGGCATCCATCAGCTGAGGTGGAGCGATAGTTACAACCGGTAACAAGCTCCCTCTAGTTCGATCCGTCGTCATCAGTTACATCTCCTCAATTGCAAAAGGACAAAAAAACGGCGTAAAACGCCAAAAAGGACAGATTATTAGACTAACACTTTATGTAGCTTTATGCAAGGGTCTTGGGGTAGGAATACGTATTACTGAAATTATGCTTTCCCCAAGCGGTAATCTCTGAAGATTCTTCGCCTGTGCTATAATTCCAGGCATAATGAATGCGAAGAAGACTAATGCAAAGATGAGTTCAGGAATGATGTGGGCCGTGGTTGGTATTGGTATTGTGGTGGTGTTGATCGTTGCATATATCTTAGGAGGTTCAAGTGGAATAAAAACTCAGGTGATAGAGCCGACTTCAACGCCTGCTCGCACTGTAGGGCAGCTGCCCGTGGTTGGTATTGTTACACCTGCACAGGCTACATTACTGCGGGACTTGCCGGTGCCTAGCGCGGTGCCTACCGCAACTAGTTTGGCACAGGCCGTCGGGCCAATTAGTTTGCCTGTTCAGGTGTGCTTTTGCAGATGTGCGGTTCCGCTTGGAATAAATCTTTGCACTATTCCTGAGGTTGCAGGTGCTTGTATTAGCACAACGTTTCTTGGAAGCGTGGGGATTAACGAAACATGTAACCCTG
>JACZRJ010000081.1 GCA_022574795.1 Patescibacteria group bacterium
CTGTCCCCGGCGGTGATGTCTGCGCCTGAGAGAGCGCATGAACCGTCAATACATCCTTTGGTTTGAAAGGTATTATCAGCAGCTGACTTTTTGTACTTGTGACAGACTTTGATGGCGATGGCGGTAATGGTTGCGTCATCGGGAATGCTTGCTTCGTCAATGTCGAAAGTAATCGTGGCCCCGCTTGCTTTGGCTTCAACATACGAGGCATCCCCGTCACTGTTGGTGCAATCTGTACCGCTCGATTCATCTACCTCTGTGTAACAGTCAGTTCCACTGCAAAGTGATCCGCCGGTGTTTTTAAAGGCGCCGCTATCAGTTCCCCCATCAGCCGTTGGTCTCAGGGTGCTGGTAGTGTCGGCCAATACCAGCGCAGCAACACCCAGTCCTAGTAGGGCTGCCAGCGTGATGAGAGATACTGGGTGACGAACGAAGGATCGAGACATATTTCAGTAGTATATCACTTATAGGGGGAAGGTAGAGCGTGAAGTACCCTCCCGATGCTTTTTTTGGATTTTGGTCAGGCCTTGTGGGTGTTGGAAGTTGAGCCGCTTCTAAACGTTGGGTTACCGTTCCATTATTCTTTACGTTCAGGCAGCAATTGGCTATGGTTAGGGCATTATGCCCGTGTGCCAATACTTAAAGCTGGTGACACTTGATATCAGTTATCGCTTTATTTATGAATAATTTTGAAACACTGATTCTATCGCTTTTGCAGATGACGGCTTCTGGCATTGACTTTGTCAAAGTGATCACGTAGTTGTGACTGGGTATGATTGAGAAAACATTAGTCATTATCAAGCCAGATGGGGTGCAAAGAGGCCTGCTTGGTGAAATATTGGGGCGGTTCGAGAGGGCTGGTCTAAAGATTGTGGGCATGAAGCTGGCCTGGCCGAGTGAGGAGCTGGTGGGACAGCATTATGCGGACGACGACGATTACAATCGTGGCGTGGGGGAGCGAGCGCTGGCCAATGCCAAAGAGCACGGTACCGAGAGCTCAGAAGATCCTTTGGCGATTGGCCAGCGGGTACGGGCAGCTAACATGAAGTATCTGTCGACTGGACCAGTTTTGGCGCTGGTTCTCAAAGGGAATACGGCGATCCAGACAACCCGGAATATTATTGGCGGGACGAATCCTTTGTCGGCTGATATTGGGACGATTCGTGGTGATTTATCTGTTGATGATTTTTCGCAGGCCGATATTGAAAAGCGGGCAGTGCGTAACCTTATGCATGCCTCGAGCGAGCCAGCTGAAGCTGAGCGCGAGATTGCTTTATGGTTTACCGCCGAAGAGATACATGATTATCAAACCGTGATGGATAAAGTGCTGCACGACCCAGCCTGGGGGGCGTAATAATTTCTTCAGGCACTCTACCGAAATCAACAATCAGCAGGTCAAGCAGCCCCTCGAGCGTAAGGGCCCTGGGACTTCTCAGGAGTTTTTTTATACTAAAGAGATGAATAAGATGGCGTTGTTTCGACGCACGGTACGCAGTTACTTTCGGCGAGAAGGCCGGCAACTGCCCTGGCGGCCACCACTTTTGGCTTGGGACAAGCAGCGCGATCGTCTTGATCCGTACTCGATATTGGTGTCTGAGGTTATGTTGCAACAAACACAGGTAGATCGGGTGGTACCTAAATATCGAGAGTGGTTGGAGCACCTGCCAGATTTCAGGACGCTCCAGCGCGCCTCGGTGGCTGAGGTTTTGAGGCTGTGGCAGGGGTTGGGCTATAACCGTCGAGCGTTGGCTTTGAAGCGATCGGCCGACATAGTGGTAGCAGATTGGGCGGAAGAGCTGCCAACGAGTGAGGAGGCCTTGCGCACGTTGCCTGGGGTTGGCGCCTATACGGCTGCTGCTATTCGAGCCTTTGCCTTTAATATTCCGGTCATCATGGTGGAGACAAATATTCGCTCGGTTTTTATTCAGGCCTTTTTTTCTCACCGGAAGAGCGTCGCTGACAATGAGCTGGTGCCGCTGATTGAGCAGTCTCTGGATCGAGAGGATCCGAGAAGGTGGTATTGGGCACTGATGGATTATGGCGCTCACTTGAAGCGCACTGCCTCGAATCCTGGGCGTCAGAGTAAGGAGTATGTGCGGCAAAGTACCTTTGAGGGATCTAATCGTCAATTGCGGGGTCTGGTAGTGCGGACTTTGACTCAGCGCTCTCGAGTTTCGTGGCAACGATTGCTGCGGGACCTTGATGATTCGCCGCAACGCGTGAAGCTGGTGTTGGCCCAGCTTGAGCGGGAGGGATTTATTCGTCGGGGAAAAACCTATATCATGGTGGCGAGATAGTGACAGGAAAGGGTGGCAAGCCAGGCTTTAAAAAAATCAGCCTTGGCGAGGCTGATTTTCTTCAAGCTTACGCTTAAGAGGGTTTAAGCCCAAATCGCCAAAACAGCGGCCATGATCAGCCACGAAACTAACTGATAGCCAGCGTTGATGTTGAATAATTTCTGAGATTTATTCTCCCAGAGAATGGAACCCAGCATGATGGGTACGGCGAAACCAAGCCAGACCCAGAAGCCAACTGCAATACCAGCACCGACGGTAGTAGCTCCGGCTAGGCGGACAACATTGGCCAAGACGAAAGCCGAGACTAGTGAGGCAACGAAGGCCAGAGCATACATCTTGCCCATTTTCTGCTGGGAGGTTTTGAGTTTTTCCTCGCTCAATCCCATTTCCTTCATCCAGGCTTTGCCAAAACCATTCTTAGAATACCAAAAGGCACCAAGGGCCATGCCAATAATGGCGGCTACTATGACGGCGAGCCATTGTACATCTCCTGTTACCATGCGAAACACCCCCCTTCACCAGTGACGATGTTTCTTTCCTTCATCTTCATATCCGGGCTTAGTATAGACGAAAATATGTGTCGGTTACACTTGAGTTTGTTAGGTGGGCGTGGCGTTAGAAAAGTGCATTGGCTAACTTGCTAGCAAATACTTTTTTCTGAATATCTTCCTTATACAACGATATTAGGTTCCATTTGTTGCTCCGGACAATAGCCATTTTTCTCTTTAGGTTATCGTCATATTTGCTATTTACTCCTTTGAGTCCAAAAAACTCTATGATGATGTTGTGATCTGGTAGAAAGAAGTCCGCTGTCATTCTTGTGTTTGGGTATCGTGTGTTGCGCTGATGACTTATAAGATGATTGGCAAGCCAATCATCAATTAATTTTTCAGAGAAGGAATCACATATATGTCCATCTTTTGCTGGCACTCGTTTGGCAAAGTATTCCGAGTTGGGTTCAAAGCCTGCTGCTAGGATGGCATTGTTCCAGCTGCCAAAACGTCTACGGAAAACAGTACTATCAAATTCACGCTTGAAAGGGATTCGACCATGCTTTCTGTAGAAAATCCTAATTCTCTGAGGCAGATATTGTTTTGAGTACTTCATATTTACTCTAGCTAACCGTTTGCCGTTCTTGCGTCGCTGAGCGATCGACATAGACCAATTCTTACGGAACAATTCAACACGCCGCTCTTCAATCGCGCGAATAGTGTGGTCAGTAAGCTTGATTTTAGCTGTCCAAAGCTGAGCCGTTCCAATTGCAACCCCAAGCTGAGTTGCTATATCTCTATGAGTATATCCCTTAGCTCGTAGTAAATAAGCAAGTCTATGTGTTTCTAGCGAGCGCCTTAGTTTTTGGCAGCCTAGTCTGCAGAACAGGACTCAAGCGACTATACTTCTAAGTGAGCGGACGGTTGTCGGGGTGGGGAGAATCGAACTCCGCGCTAATAGCCCCCCAGGCTATCGTACTACCATTATACTACACCCCGTTCTACTTTTGTTCTATACTGATAAGAGATGGAAAGAAGCCAACAACGAAGAAAGTATAACAACGGACGCAGACACTCGCTAGAAACACATAGACTTGCTTATTTA
>JACZRJ010000003.1 GCA_022574795.1 Patescibacteria group bacterium
CACCGCCATTCTCGCTCCAGCTTTCGAATCAATCAACATCTTCACTGGCGCCTCGCCAAGTGCGCTTGCCACTCCGGTCAAACCGAAATGACTTTGCGCACTCACGCTGACGTTCGCAATTGGAATCTGGGCGATCCCGCAACACTGCTGCTGCGCTATAAGCCCAGTGACACTTCGGTCCACCTTATGAACAAGGAACCCTTTCGAGCCGACGCCGGGAAGCTTGAAGACTGCTTCGATCGCTTCACCAACTGTGACATCCGGCAGATCCAGAGGTTTGAGACCTTTGGTTCGACGATTCGATTCAAACGTCTTCTGGGGCATATTCGTGAGAATCTGCTCCAGGTTAAGACAAACGGGTGTTGTTTCGTTCTGATTATCCTCGACGACAACGTTGCCACTGCCATCGATTTCTCCCAGAACTTCGCAGTTGACACGTTCACGATTGCAGATCGACTGAAACAGCTCAATTTGCTCCGGCCTGATCAGAAGTCCGTATCCTTCTTGGAACTCGGCGCTCCAGATTTTGAGAACGGACATCGTCTTGTCGCCAAGCACGATACCACGAATGCTAATCTTGCCGCCAAGCGGTTCAAGCAACTCCGTGAGGACGTTGCTCGGACCTCCCGCGCCTTGATCGTGAATGCTCGAGATGGGATTTGTTTCTCCCATTTCAACACAGGCTCGAATAACTCTGTTCGCTCGATTCTCCATCTCTGCATTACCGCGTTGGACGGAGTTAAAATCGAGAGACTCAGTGTTCTCACCCTGCATCATGCTTGAAGCACTGCCTCCGCCGACCCCGATAGGATAAGCAGGGCCGCCGATACGCACGATGAGCATGCCAACTTCAGACGCCTCTTTCGCAATATGTCCGTCAAACAAATGACCGACGCCACCACTATAGAGGATCGGTTTGCGAGGCTCGCGCCACTCTTCGCTGACCACCTGACCGAAAGTCCTTGTGAAGCCAAGCGTGAGCGGCTCGCCAAACTGGTTCCCGTAGCTTGATACGCCATTGCTGCCCTCGATAAGAATCGAGAGCGGCGAAGCGTACTGCGACGGCTTGTCCTTGCCGATTGTCTCTCCCGGAATTTCATAACCAGGAATAAAAAGATTGCCAACAAAGTAACCAGCGACACCAATTCCAACAATGCCACCGCGGCCGACTGCGCTGTTGTCGCGTATCCGTCCGCCTGAGCCTGTCTGAGCACCGGGGAAGGGTGCAACGAATGTCGGATGATTATGCGTTTCCGCAGTGCAGGTGATATGAACCACCTTTTCCACGATACGCATTTCCGATGGCTTTCCTGGTGTAGTCGGAAGGATCAGGCTTGTGCAAAATCCCTTAATCACACCTGCATTGTCCATGAAGGCGACGAGACTGCAGCTGTCACTGCCAAGATTTTTCAGCGGACGCTGAACAATCTCAAACAATGTCTCCTACATCGGCGTGCCATCGATAACGATCTGACCCTTGAAGTACCAATGCCGACAGTGCTCGCTATTGGCGTTACCCAGTTGGAACAGTTCGACATCGGTCGGATTCCTTTTCAAAACTTCCACAAAGAGATGCTGATAGTACTCAAGATCCCTGGCATCCATACCAAGACCAAGAGCGCTGTTCACCTCTTCGAGAGCTACCTTTCCGCGACCCACAAGGTCGACCACTCGGACATCTTCTGGCGTAGAGCCAGTGTCAAAGTTTTCAATCCCGTTCGGATAGTGCTGCTCGGTCATCCGATCAAGACAAGTCTTGAGTATGCTGGCTGACTGGCCGTTGCCTACAACGTAGCGGCGAGTGCGTTCAATACGCGTGATCTGCTCAAGCTCCATGGCTTGGCAAATTGAGACGGCGTTCGACGAGAACGGAGTCTCGATCGATAGTCTAGGTCCAATCTCGACAACATCATCTGCTACGAAGTTTGGCTTAGTACCAGTTTCGGCTGGCTCGAACGTTTCCGCGATGAGCCATTGGAGCTGTTGAAGCTCCGACTCGGACAGCTGGCCTGTGGCTTCAATGTAGAAACCAAGTTCTAGACCATTGCCCATCTGTCGGTAAATACGATATATCATGACTTCTCCCTGTATTCAGTTGGGAATGTCCAGAAAATAGCCAACGGCAATCCGTGGCATCATTTTTTAATACCAGAGAATACGTGTTCCAGCAATTTAATTGTCTAACAACCTATTAAGATTCTCGAGGCGAATCTACAGGGAGTACGACAAAGTTCGATTCCGATCCCCGGTAGGTAATATTATCTACAGAACCGCCAACTGAAGAGTTCACGATACCAATGTCACCACCTGGACTTAGGTGGCGACATTGTGCTTTGTAGGGCTGTTTTGTTCTTGGTTGTCTCACCAATCACACTGGATAGGGACCGGTTGACCAGAACAAAAATAATACGCTCGCGGGGCTGAGTAAACGAAACACTACGCTCAGTGCTGAAGCCGCAGCGGAAACACTACGCTCAGTGTCCGGACGCCTGCCATCCATAGCTCCTCAGAGCGAAGGATGGACTTCCGAACCAGAATTAGGGAGTATCAGAAGGAAATTTGGGTAGAATAAGTTACCCCACAGGGCTACTCACTATTGTTTGGTGCATGTACTTGTTGAACTTACGCAATCATGCCAATAACCCACCAAAAAGTAGCTTACTTTAAAAACGGAAAAACTTTATTTACCTTTTTTGTTAGCTTTTTCCTCAAGCATAAGTCGCTTGATTTCAAGCCGCTTTGCGGTTTTGTGGGAGCGTGATTTCCTCTTATTTCCAACTCCAGTACGTCTTTTTGCCATACATTAATATCCTATGAAAAAGAATGATTCGCTCCATATACCTTAACAGATTACAGCTTGTTTTGTCTGCTCCACCTATTTGGACATGTTTAGAACTTTGGCTTGGAGGAAAATTGAGCAACAGCTATTGGACCATACCAAACCTCCAACCAATCTAGATTCTATATTCACAAAGCCAACACCATTTTGAATAACAGACGGTGCCCATTAAATCCAAACACCCAATTTTTGAATCGCCCTACCTATGAACTCACAATCAAGTTATTCCGCTAACGACCTGCACCTCCACTTGCCTTACAATATGACCATCAATTCTATTCTCAAGTATGTGCCTCTTCATTAAATCTAATGCCTCTTTTTCCTTCTCCTTTGGCACTTCATTCCATACGCCGGCAGATTGAATATGTATCAGCGCATTCTCGAGTGAGAATTCTTCATCGTTTCTAATAACAAACTTTCGAACATTCGAAAAACCTGCCGCTTTTATTATCTGCTTTGGCTCATAATTGCGCTTGGGATGCGACAATGATCGATTAAGTAGCCGTTCAAGCTTCTTCCCAAAATCCATCCTGTATCCGCCAACATCGTTATTGTTGACCACAAAGAAGATACCACCATCAACTAATACTCGCCGAATTTCCCGCAAGGAATGCTCATCCCGAAACCAATGGAACGCACTAAATGCAGTAACGGCGTCATACTCACCAGCATCAAAAGGGAGTTTATCGGCCCTGGCAACTACATAATCTATATTTTCTTCTGGAAGTTCCTTCGCCTTCTCCAGCATATTTCCATCAACATCGCCGCCAATGACGTGAACGTCCTTCCTTGCCGCTAGTTGTCGAGTCGAAATACCGGTCCCGCACCCCAAATCGAGAATCTTGGCACCTGACTCGGACAACAGCTGCCAAAAATGATCGAGAACTTCCGGCGGAGCCCCTCGCCGCACTGCCACATACGCGTCTCGCACCTGGCCAAAATTACCCGTCTGCATATTCACATAATACCCCACCTTTACCCCTGCCTACCGATAAGTAGGCGCCTACTAGGCAGGCACTCTAAAGTTTATAAGACTTACTCTCTTTCTAACACTTCCCCCAACTTACTAATCTCATCGCCGTACAGCGCCCAGTTGCCGCTGCGTTGGGCTTGCATCGCCCGGTTAAATAATTCTTTAGCTTGCTGGATGGCGGGCCCCGTCGGCACTCCTTCAATTCCCGGCAATCCAGCCTCGTCGGTTTGTTCCGCTGCTTGACTGCCACCAAATACCTTGTTTAGCGCCAAATCCAACGTTTCCGCCATGGCAATGCGGTTTTCATAAGCCACAATTACACGTTTCAACTCCGGTATTTTACCGCCTTCGGCCTGCAGGTAAATCGGCTGGACATAAATGAGCGATTCTTCAATCGGAATCACCAGTAAATTACCCCTGATAACTTCCGAACCTCGCTGATCCCAAAGCGAAATCTGACGAGATATATCCGCATCCTGATTAATACGATTGTTGATCTGCGTCGGACCAAAGACCAGTTTTTGCTTGGGGAACCGATACACCACCAGCTGCCCCAATAAATCTCCGTCATTCCGCGCCACCATCCAGGCCGCTAAATTATCTTTGCCGCGCGGTGTAAATGGAATCATTAAGATAAACTCCTCCCTCTCTTCCCCCGGCAATTTCATAATCATGTGTCTCATCATTGGGTCTGCCTGAGCACCGCTCGTCACCCTCGGAATCTGCCATTGGTCTTCTTTATTGTAAAAAACCTGTGTTTCGTCCATGTGGTAAGTAGCGTACAGATTAGTTTGATAGGTGAATAAATCCTCCGGATATCTGATATGCGATCGTATATCATCACTCATTTCCTCACCCGACAAAAATAAGTCCTTAAAAATGTTGGCGTATACCTGTATTATTGGATCTTCTTTATCTACCACATAGAATGTCATTGAGCCGTCATAGGCATCGATTACTACTTTGACCGAATTTCTGATGTAATTAATTCTTCGACCCGCCAGCGGACTGAACACATCACTCACCATCTCAGCGTACGGGTAGCGGTTCGACGTGGTGTACGCATCATATATCCATTTCAGCCGCCCATCTTGTGTCACCACGATATACGGGTCTTTATCTAAACTCAAAAATGGCACTACCCGTTGTACCCTCTCCTCGATATTGCGATAAAACATGATCCTGGATTCCGCTGTGATGTCGCCAGACAACAGCAATTTCAGTGATTTAAATCTCAGCGCAAACAGCGCTTTACGGAACAAGGAGTTAACTGGCACTCCTCCGCTGCCACTATAGTTCACATAGACATTGCCCTCACCCGAGGGATAATCAAACTCCTGGGTTTTAGTATTGACCACCACCCAGTCGCTGGCCTGCTCACCGTAGTATATTTCCGGCCGGTGTACCGCCAGTGCTTCGATGTCGGAAGCTGGCGGCAAATCTTTCAAGAATAACACGGGCAATCCTTCCGGCGTCACTTCGTTAACAGGACTCAAGGTCAACCCATAGCCATGAGTAAATGTTAGGCGTTCATTGATAAACGTACGCTGAGGAAGACTAGTAGAATCAAGCTCCCGGGGAGCCAACAACACTTGCCGGTAGTCGCCATTCAGCCGGTACCGATCGTTGTCAATGGAGCCAAAATCATAGTAGGTTCGAATCTCCTGCAACTGACTAAACGTGTTCAGCAGAGGCTCGCGGTCCCACAATCTCACGTTTTTAATGGTCGAACGGTTATTGTCGATATCAGCCATAGTCAAAGCTGCCTCGCCAGTCAAATTGCGCTCTGTCACATTGTCCAAGGCAAAGGCCTTTTTCGTCGCCTCAATGTTGCGTTTGATATAGGGAGTCTCCTTCACCAGCTCATTCGGCAACACCACGAATCGTTGCAGAAAAGTTGGATAAATCCAGCCCCCTAAAATAGTCACCACAAAATAGATACCAACCGCCAGACCAATAAATCGTCTGCTCGGCCTGAAGATATTCACCACCGTCAATCCGGCCGCTACCACAGCCACAAACATCAAAATCTTGTAATATGGCAGCAGCGCATTTATATCGGCAAAGCTGGCTCCGGTAAATGTCCCGGTGACACTATAGAGCAAGGACGGCATTCTAATGAAATATATTCTCGCCGCCATGAAGACAAAAAACCCAGCCGCCAAAATTGACAGATGAACATTGGCCTCTTTATCAATATGCAAAAACTTTAATGCCTTCACCCCCCGAGCCGTCAGTGGCAGTACTACGGCACCCCGTAAGACGTAACTTATCACCACACCTATCAAAGTCAGCAGCACCAGCCATAAACCAAGCCCAATTAAAAATTGAATCAGCGGCAATTCAAACACATAAAACGACAAGTCGCGGCCAAAAATCGGATCAACCGAGTTAAACTCCACTGCGTTCACATACTTGAGAACAATCTCCCAACTGCCAGCTCCCGCCAAGCCGATTAATAATCCAAACACTAACGAAACAAGCAAAATAATTTTAGGCACGTATTGTTCTACCTCTACCAATTTCACCTCGCCCCCTCCGCCCATCAGCTCACCTCGCTGCAGTCTCGGCGCAACGGACATGCGAATAGTCATCGGCTTGGTCGCCAACTTTCCGGCCAACCAAAGATTGCCGTAGATCATAATGAAGCTTACCAAGCCGACCGCCAAGCCCCATAAAACCTGCGTACCGAGAATGGTGAAGAATATACTGCTGAAGCCTATTTCCTTAAACCAGAACCAGTCAGTCAACTGCCGAAATAGCCCGAACAGTGCACTAACGACCAACAATACCAATCCACCAACGATGTAGACAATGTAACGCTTCGACAACATACACCCTGCATAATCGTTCAAGCTAAGTCTGTCAAGACCACCCCTAATCCGATATCAAAGTGATCTTCCGGCTGACCCTCTTTAAATTCGGCGTCGTCGTTTCGCCACTATGCGGTAGGCAATCTCAGCGCAAGAGGCTACGCCCGGAATATGCTGGTAGCACCACAGCACCCAACATCACTGGCCCGCTAAGGCCCAGACCCTTAAAACCGCACCAGCGCCGCGCCACATTCTGCCATCCGGCATAAACAAATGAATAGCTTGCTCACAAGCAACACCTTGCTCATAAAACCGTACCAACACCCGACGTTAAACAATCATCCGACACGGCTCGCCACCTGGGTTTCGAACCAAAAATGAGACACCTGGGCGGATAATTCGAGGGTTTTGAGGGGTGTTTGGGACGGTGTTTAGAACCGAAAATGAGACACTTTGAGACACTATAAAAGGGGATTTTGTGTCTCATTCTAGAATTAACCGAACTGAACCCGCACGGCTTTGGCATTAGCGATAGCCTTTGTTTCAACTTCAGCAATTGATTTTGCAGCAGCCTCTGCGGCCTTCTTTTCAAATTGCTTAAGTTCAACAGCATGCTTCGCATGCTCGGCAGCCAAAACAGTTTTTTCAATATCTTTAGTTAATGCTTCACTTCGCTCAATTTCCTCCCCGCATTTTGTACACCTAATTATCGTCATAGATATTTTCTCACCTTTACTTAAAAGCAAAATAGAGAAATATTTTTAGCGATCGTTTCTTAGATTCATGCTTGGGCATATAGAGACCGGTTGGTTAGAACCAAATTCACCTGCTCGCAGGGTCGTACGACTACCGAACCAGGATTGGGAAGTATGAGAAGGATATGAGAAGGAGATTTGGCATCATGATTTACATTTAGGCAATATTTATAATATATAGTCAACTCTGAACTCAGCCATAAAAAGTTTGCATAATACACTAATTCATGACATAATATACAGGCATTACATTTGATACTATAAAGGTATCCAACACGTCATTTCATGCCATTTGTAGACAAGACATTGTGACGCGATAACTCCTCAGTTTTCTTAGTGCCGCTTAACGATGCTTTTGGTATCAACTATATTTCCAACATGCCAGCCTGACAATCTAGTCGGCTTTTGGTTTCGTCGGCCTATGCACGCCACATTAAAACAAAATCGTATAGTGAATATCTCGAATTTTTAATTCAAATAATATGGATTACGCATATACATACTGGGAAGGAACACTACCACTAATAAATAAGTTGTGTATCGGAAGTATTACTAAAATCTTCGGCCAGAGGCATATCCACACCACACCAGACAATATAGATAAATACATTAAGATCCCTACCAATATTAAAAATACATTGCACGTGGGATTCCGAGCCGATTATATCAGAGCTGCCTTACTTAAAAAATATGGCGGCTGGTGGTTCGACTGTGATATATTCCTGTTAAGAAATCCCGAAATTTTAGTTAACCTTGCGCCTAAAATATGGCAAGAAAACAAACCTGACATTCACGGCAAAAAACGCATCTGCTGTGGCGTCCTTTATAGCCATGCCGATTCAGAATGGCTTGTCAGAATTGAATCTGAATTAAAAAAAATAAATATTAACAACAATGATGTTTGGACTATTGGTCAATCAGTTTATATTAATTTTTTTGAGTCCGTCAAAAACCTGGCCCTTGGTCCTTTTACAGATTTCTATCCAATCATAGCAGAGGACTGGAATACCTTATGGAACGGGGCATTTGAAATATCACCTGATACATATGGTATCCAATTTTATACCAGTAAATTACGACGTAAGTTACAAGACGAGCATGGTCATGCCAAAATAATCCTAAATTTAGAAAGTGTTAAGGAATTAATATCCCTCTTCCCGGATTCTTTTCTGGCTAATCATTTTAAGGAACCAGCGATAATAAACCGCCAAAATATTTGGCCAAATGAAGTACTAGCGGTTCAGAAAATCGCTATCTAATTATTTGAGGTCAAATTAATGCGATTAATGGGGTCAGCCTCTAACCCTATTGAGAAATCCAATTCTCGACGGGGTTTCAAGCAGTCGGTTATTCATACTAAGAAGATTGAAGACGAAGTTGCCAAACAGCTAGACAAGATAACGATCCCTCAAGAATTTATTGATTGGGCTATGGAATATTTAGAAAGTGAAGTTGATACGGAAGCGCTGTCTCAAGAAGCGCAACTCGTAGCTCTCAATCATGATGAGGAGGAGAATGAGAAAGAGTTACGACGGCTCAATAAACTGTACGTGAGTGGTGGGTACGAGTATGAGGGTGGGGCGGTAGATTATAAGAAACAACAAAGAGAGATACTTCAACAACGAGCGAGTATACATAAACGAAAAAGTCATTTTACTAATCATGCTGATAGGTGGCGCACAGAAACTGAGAAGGGGTACGAGTATTGTCGTGATGCAGCTAAGGTTTTTGGAGACCCTAATGTAGATCACCGAACCAAGCGGAGAGTATTAAGTAGTCTCGTCCAGAAGGCTACAATAAGAGGCGATAAGGTCATTTTGGATATAGAACCACCGTTTATGTTCATCAAAAAGAAGCTGGACGCCATTAAACAGCAATTCGGGGTTACCGAACCAGGTAAAATGGCTGAATTGTTAGCTGATACCAATGATCCAGAGATAGTTGAGGGTATCAAGTTGACTTGGCTCCCCCTATTGGACATGTTTAGAACTATTAATTGGGTGAAAATAGAGCAAGAGTTACTCAGATTTAATCCTGCCTTTGTATTAAATGGTGGCTGACCCCCGTTAATCGTTAATCACTAACTAGTCAATGGCAAACCGGCATCCGTCCAGTCTTTCTTACCTCCTTTGTAGTCGAGAACCTGTGTGTAACCCACAGATTGCAGCTTCCGCGCAGCTCCGGTTGACGCAGTGCACAAAAAACTCGAGCAGTAGACAACAACTGGCTCATTTTTGTCCGGCAGCAGACGAGGATATAATTCTTCAAGCCTATTCATTGGAATATTAAGGGCCGCGGGCAAGTGCCCTTTGGCGTAATCTTCTTCGGACAACACTTCAACCAGCTTAAACCCTTCCTTATTTTCCATCATCTCAAAGAGTTTTTCTTTGGCAATGAACTTTAACTTCTGAGTTACCATGTTATTGCTGGAGTAACTCTATATTTAGATTAACTTCAACCTCGCCTCCGACAGTGGTAGCACCCTCTCCGGCAGGTGCATCCCAGCTCACCTTAAAATCGTGGCGATTAATCGTGGTTTTAACCGTAAAACCAGCCCGAGTGACAGGCTCCTTACCCTCGCCGGAAGGAATTTCCCGCGCGCCGGAGTAAGAACCTTCAAAAACAACCGGGTGTGTGATCCCGCGAATAGTTACGTCCCCTGTGATTTTGTATGAGCCGTCACCCGCTGCTTCAATCTTGGTACTCTTGAAAGTGATGGATGGATGATTGGCGACATCAAAGAAATCCTCGCCGCGCAGGTGATTATCTCGTCCTTCATCGCCAGTCCAAATGCTGTCTGTTTTAATGTCAGCTTGAATGGAGCCACCAGCCGGATCCTGGGAATCGAAGTTGGCTTCCGCCTCAAATTCAGTAAACCGACCCTTCACCCAGGCTATCCCCATGTGCTTAACACTGAATTCAACTGACGAGTGAGCCGGGTCGATGACCCATTTTGTTGCTGTGTTGTGAGACATACTATTTTGATAAATTATAAATAAAATGTTGTGCCGAGATTATCGCTGCATAACTTTCAACACTACCATCACAATTGGATCTTATAATTTGACTTGGTAGCAAGTCATCTGACCATGCCGCTCGCGTGATACTAACCCTGAGAGTTCTAACAACTTAAGCTGTTGCGACGCAGCTGACGCTGACATGTTGAAAACGTTGATCACCTCGGTAACACACAAGTCCTGCTCTTCTGCAAGAAGCCAAAAGTACCAAAGCGTCCCTCGTCACTGAGCGCATTGAATATCTTTGGCAGCTAGCTGGTATCCACAGTAGCCTTAGTCCGTAGCGTCTGTATCTGTTTGCTTAACAACATAGATAGCGTTAACAAATTTAATTCATTAAGCAACATTTTAAATATAACAATGTGCAAAACTGCGTCAAGAACATTTTTATCAATTACAATACTTAATAGTTATGAGACAATCAGCAACCATTGTTATTTATCGCTTCACCGGCCGACAGGGCTTCTTTACAATCCCTAAGTCTTGGTGCGAAGAGTGTGACCTGCTGGTGAATTTGGTGAAAGGCATAATCAAAGAACAAAAGCTGCAGGACACGGTGACGCTCGTCATTCGTCCGTGGTGGCTGTGGTGGTGGCTTCCCCTCGTGCGCTATGGCAGCCTGCACGCACCGCAACTTGTCATCAACGATAAGCTCGTCAGCGCTGGGACAGTACCGCCGCGGGAGGCAGTTGAGAAAGCTGTGCACACGTCATAATAACTTCCCCGTCGTGAAGACAGACCACCTCGCCTTCCGGATCCTGGTCTGGAACATGCGCTGGATGACGCTGCATGTAGGCTTCGTCGCTCGACCGTTTATCGTTTGGTATAGCGAGCGCGAGGTTATCGCCTGTGGCCTGCGCGCCACCGGTGGCGACGTGCGCATCATCTACTCAATGCTCCCGAGCCGATGCCAGCACACTTTTACTAAGAGGGACACTACCGGCCAGTGGTTACCTGGCCGAGCAGAGCCAACCGCAAACTTTTCTGGTGAGCTCGTCCACCAAGTAACACTGCCCAATGCCCAGCTTGGCGATATCTACCGAGTGAACGCTGAACTGAAAAACAGCGGTCGCTTGATTCAATCGCCTACTATAACCGTTAAGCCAGCCACTGCTAGAACAAATATCCTGACGGTGCAGATGCTGCCACATGGCCAAGCGAAGTTCATGTGGCCGGCTGGTGAACAGTTCGATCCTATGGTCTACTTTCTGGCTCTGGAGGACAACGCTGGTAACAGCCTCGCTGGTGTTTACACCCGTGATACCAGTTGGACTTATCCGATAACCAAGCAGGCTTCTCTGTCACTAGGCCCTATTGATCCTTCGCCTCTGGAACCAAGACAAAGCTACACTGCCAAGCTTGTGATTGTTGATTTCGATGGCTGGGTCAGCAATATAGCTGAGCGACAATTTACCCTGCTGCCGTAAGCAGAATGTTCTAACACCCGGATGTTTAAATAGCTACGATAAGGCTTAGGAATCCAATATTTTAATTGTTTTCGAATTTCCGGCTCCGCCGGAAACTGAGGACTCCATGTGGGATGGGAGCAGCGGAACGAAGTGGAGCGATGAGGGAAGGGATTCCTTCCTTCCCTCATATCAAGCTCCCCCTATTGGACATGTTTAGAACTGTTGATGGGGTGAAAATAAAAGAAAACTTGGAAGATATTTAGTTTTTTAATCAATTACAAACGCAAGTATAAAAAATACCCGTTGAAGTTATCTCGGGGTTTACAATCGCCATCAGAATAAATCAGGATACTGAAGCTTTTTCGTAAGTTCCGACTTTTCTGTTAGCCCTGAGCTCTTGAAGAATCCATTCTATCAACTCCGCCGTAAGCACAGTGGCTTCTTCTAATGATCGATTATCTGGATTGAGAACTTGAGCGGAAAGACTAGTTTTATCATCCAATTCAGCTCTGCATGTTTCACAAATTGCTGCGAGTATATCGCCAACATCTTTGACCGCTTGATCCATATCATCGAAAACGGGCTGAGCAGTAAGCAATGGCTTGAAACTATGACCGGGCCCACGAGTAATCGCAAACCCCCAGGTACCTCCATCCTCTCCAACCGAAAAGTGCAAGTCCTTCGGCTGAGTAAAAATCTCCAATGCGGTCACACGACTGATACCTGCCATAACAACACCTCCACTTTTAGAGAGCAATTTGTTTAATTAAAAGAACACAACTGTATAAAATACCTTACAATATCATGTCAGTCAATGCCAAAAACATTTCAAATACATAAAAATTATTCGGCTATGTTCAGAAAATTTTCTCGCGGGGCTGAGTAAACGAAACACTACGCTCAGTGTCGGATTCGAACACAAAGTAAGTGTTGCGATTTGTGTTATATGACCGACAGACACGACAGACAGAAGTTAGCTCAAAGGTATTTTGTCATCATCATGTGCCTACAGACGCTGCGGTGAGCCGTAGAAACAGAATCTTGACAAATATGCCCTCCCCCCGTACAGTCTGACGATGTATAATATGTACCGAAAGGGGGTGAAATACATATATGAACAATAAGATTATAGCCTTTATCGGCGCAAGCGCACTGGTGGGCATTGTGGCAGTTCCAGTATTGAGCGCTACTTCGACAGCCGTTTCGGCAACCGTAACCCCCGGCGTAATTTCAGTGTTAATGAACACGACTTCAATTGGTTACGGCACAGTTGAGATCCCGTCTGTTGATCGTGTTCCTACTGATCCTTCCGCTGATAAAATCATCGGGGCTACCAATAATGGCGGCATCCCTGAGGACTTTTTCATTAGCGGTGCAGACGCTACTGGAGCGAGTCAAAATTGGACCATTGTAGACGGCGCTCCGAGTGGAGCTTCAACTTATGACTACAACCACAAGTTCCTCGACTGTGATAATGATAGCGCTTGTACAAATCCTGCGACTGCAAATAGCATGACAACTACGGCAGAAGCACTGGCAACTGGGGTCTCGGTTAATGCAACTGAATACTTCAAGTTGCGCCTAAGCACTCCAACTGAAACTGGTGGCGACTTGAGCGAGCACAGCACTACCGTGACTGTTCTAGCTACAGCTTCGTAAATCGTGATTAATTGCATCCTGTGGGGTGTGGCAGACGTTACTACATCCCAAGGATGTGGAGATCAAAATTAAAAACTAACAGGTAAGTATGACAAAACCGCGGCCATGGTGGGGAATAATAGTCCTGCCCTTAATACTGGCAGGCGGTTTTGTTATGCTTGCGCAACTATCAAGCGCCCCAGCCCTAGCCCAGAATGATGTGCCCCTCGGCGTACGCCCGCCCACCCCAAGGGAAGAGCTGCCTGCTTTTGCCGCCGACCAGCTTATCGTCAAGTTCAAGCCCAACATACCGGAAGAAGCAATCGAGCAACTCCAAGCCGAGCACGGCGCGGCGGAACAACGCGTCAGCCAATTCGCCGGTTTTATTACTCTCAGCCTGCCGGAAGGCTCTAACGTTACGGAGAAAGCGGAGATTTTTTCTCGCAACCCTATTGTTGAATACGCCCACCCCAACTTCTTTGCCCAAGCGCACTTCGTCCCCGATGACACTTTCTACGAACAACACCAATGGAACTTCGATGACGACAGTACTATTAATGCCGGCGGAGCCAGCTCCAATCCCTTCGGCGGCACTAATGGCGGTGGCATCGGTATGGAGCAGGCCTGGGATATTACCACGGGCAGTGCTTCTGTCGTCGTAGCTATTCTAGATACCGGCTTGGCCTACGAAGATTTTTCTGACCCCAATCCAGCCAACTGTTATGATAGATTTGGGCAGTTAAAGAAATGTACCGGCCGCGCTATTGACAAGTATTTTGAAGGCTCTGACAGACCAGTCAATATTTCAATTCTGGCCGGCTCAGATTTTGTTAATGGCGACGATCATCCTAATGACGACGAAGGCCACGGCAGCCACGTCGCCGGCACCGTCGCCCAAAATACTAACAATACCCTCGGCGTGGCCGGACTGGCCTTCGATACCACCATCATGCCCGTTAAGGTTCTAGACGCCAACGGCTCCGGCCTCTTCGACACCATCGCCGACGCTATTCACTTCGCCACCGATAATGGCGCCGACATTATCAACATGAGCCTAGGCAGCTCCTCCAATGCTCAAGTAATGGAAGACGCTGTCGAGTATGCATTTAATAACGGCGTACTCGTTGTCACCTCAGCCGGCAACGCTTTCCTTAGCGGTAATACAACTCAATACCCGGCCGCCTATGATGCTTCGGTGATGGCCGTTGCCTCAACGCGATACGACGAAACCAGGTCAGATTTTTCCAGCACCGGGCCGTACGTTGACGTAGCCGCGCCCGGTGGCGATACTTCCGAAGACCAAAACGAAGATGGTTTTGCCGACGGCGTGTTGCAACAGACGTTCTTACACACGTGTTCCAATGAAGCTTTTGATTTGTCTGTTTTCGCCTACTGCTTCTACCAAGGCACATCTATGGCTTCCCCTCACGTGGCTGGCCTGGCC
>JACZRJ010000082.1 GCA_022574795.1 Patescibacteria group bacterium
CTTGTTGTTCTCTAGTGTTGTGCGCTCGTCTGGATCGAGGCACCAGCGAATTGGAATGGTAGCATCCTGTTGCTTTTTTTTAGGCAGAAATAACTGCATGTGAATACCCTCCTTAATTCTGAAGAATGGGTGTGACGCTAAAAATTGTTTAATGAACACTACCTAGTGTGTTAGAGTAATCCTTTTAGGGTGTCAAGATGCCGTTTTAGGCAGCTCATATTTCTGGACTAGCTTAAGATTAGTTTGAAGCGGCCGGGACAGTCTCGGGAGCAGTCTCTCGCATAAACAAAAAGGTGCAAGATTTTCGCTGTACTCACACCCGTTTCACTTAACTAGTGTGGCGGGTTTTTTTATTCATTTGCTAAGGGGCTTGTCACAAGTCCTTTTTCGGTTTACACTGCCGCTTTATGTCTGACGAGATTGTTATCAAGGGTGCCCGAGTGCACAACCTACAAAACGTAACGGTCACGATACCGCGAGATAAGCTGGTGGTGCTGACGGGTCTATCTGGTTCGGGTAAGTCATCGCTGGCGTTTGATACGTTGTATGCTGAGGGGCAACGTCGTTATGTGGAATCGCTGTCAGCTTATGCGCGGCAATTCTTAGGGTTGATGGATAAGCCAGACGTGGATCAGATTGATGGGCTCTCCCCGGCTATTTCAATTGATCAAAAGACAGCCGCCCGCAATCCTCGTTCAACCGTTGGCACCGTCACCGAGATTTATGACTACTTGAGGCTGCTGTATGCTCGCACTGGTGTGGCCCACTGTCCGAAATGCGGTAAACGAATTGAGCGTCAGTCAGTTAAACAAATGGCTCAGCAAATTCTAAAGATGGCGTCCAATTCTCAGCTCTTGATTCTGGCGCCAGTGGTGCGAGATCGAAAAGGGGAACATAAACAGGTGCTGGTTGATGTTAAAACGGCCGGCTACGCGCGAGTGCGGATGGATGGCACGGTGTATTCGTTAGAGGAGGCGCAAGATTTGCAATTAGATAGGCAGAAGCGACACTCAATTGAAATCGTGGTGGACCGTTATTTTTTGGAAGAGAAACCAGATAAGCCGCGCCTCAGCGATTCATTGGAGACGGCGCTGCGTCACAGCGAAGGGCTGGTGTTGATAGTCAATGCTGAGACCAACGACGAGCAACTGTTTTCTGAGCAGTTCTCTTGTTCTGATTGCGGGATTAATATGTCGGCTATTGAGCCACGGGATTTTTCTTTTAATTCACCGCATGGCGCCTGTCCCGATTGCACGGGGCTCGGGACTAAACAGGAGGTTGAGGCTGATTTAGTGATGCCTAACAAAAAGCTCAGTTTAGCTGAGGGAGCGATCAAGCCGTGGAGCAAGTCGGGTCGAAGTCGTTGGTACGATCGGATTTTGCAAGCCTTTGCTTCGGCCGAGCGCATCAAGATGGACGTAGCAGTCAACAAATTATCGGCTGAGGAAATAAAAAAAATCTTATACGGCACTGACATTCCTATTACCGTTCGGACGCGCAGTGGAACCTGGCGAACAACGTATGAAGGCGTCATTCCGCAATTGATACGTCGCTATAAGGAGACTACTTCAGATAGCTCCCGGGGGGAGATTGAACAATATATGGTGGAACAAGAGTGCCCGACTTGTCAGGGCAAGCGTCTCAAGCCTGGTCCGCTGGCGGTGCAGGTAGCTGGCCACGGCATTAACGAGGTGGTTTCGCTTGATATTGCCGAGGCCTTGGCATTATTTAAGGAATTGCAGGCCGGTAAGGGAGACGAGTTTACGGTCCAGCAACGCAAGATCGCTAAACAAATCCTTAAGGAAATCGTCAACCGACTGTCGTTTTTGCATGATGTGGGTTTGTCGTATTTAACCATGGATAGGCGCACGGCTACTTTGGCTGGGGGTGAGGCCCAGCGCATTCGTTTAGCCACTCAAATTGGCTCAGGTCTCGTTGGGGTGCTGTATATTCTTGATGAACCGTCAATTGGTCTGCATCAACGTGATAATCGTAAGTTGATTAAGACGCTGCTTAATCTACGCGACTTAGGTAATTCGGTGATTGTGGTTGAGCATGATGAGGAGACGATTCGGTCGGCTGATCAAGTGATCGATATTGGTCCCGGGGCCGGCGAGCATGGTGGCTCGGTGGTTTTTCAAGGCTCACCTAAGCAACTAGAGAAGAGCTCCACTCTGACGGGAAAATACTTATCGGGACGAATGTCTATTGAGATACCGAAGAAGTATCGGCAGAGCAATGGCAAGAAGCTGACCATTAAGGGAGCCACTGAGCACAACCTTAAGAACATTAACGTTGATATTCACCTCGGGGTGTTTACCTGCGTGACTGGGGTGTCGGGTTCGGGCAAGTCGACTTTGATTAACGATATTTTGGCTAGAGTTTTAGCGAAAGAGTTTCACCGAGCCAAAACGTTTCCGGGTGAGCATAAAGGAATAACTGGACTCAAGTATCTCGACAAAGTTATTACGATTGACCAGTCACCGATTGGTCGTACCCCGCGGAGTAACCCGGCTACCTATACTGGTTTGTTTACCCCAATTCGTGATTTGTTTGCGGCCACGGAGGAAGCCAGGGTGCGGGGATATAAGGCTGGTCGTTTTTCCTTCAATGTGAAGGGTGGTCGGTGTGAGACGTGTCAGGGAGACGGGGTGCTAAAAATTGAAATGCACTTTTTGCCCGATGTGTATGTGGAGTGCGAGGAGTGTCATGGCAAGCGGTACAACCAGGAGGCGCTGGAGGTGGAGTACAAGGGTGTGACTATTGCGGAGGTGCTAGACATGACGGTGGAACACGCGCTGAAATTTTATCAAGCGGTGCCAGCCATTAAGGATAAGTTGCAAACCCTGACTGACGTTGGTCTGGGCTACATTCACTTGGGTCAGCCGGCGACAACTTTGTCTGGTGGTGAGGCTCAGCGGATCAAGCTAGCCACGGAATTATCTCGGCGGGCGACTGGTAAAACTCTTTACATTCTTGATGAGCCAACGACGGGGCTGCACTTTGACGATGTGCAGCGCTTGCTAGCTGTTTTACAAAAACTGGTAGACAAAGGGAACTCGGTGCTTGTGATTGAGCACAACTTGGATGTTATTAAATCAGCTGATCACATTATTGATCTTGGTCCTGATGGTGGAGATGATGGCGGGGAAGTGGTGGCTACTGGCACGCCACGAGAGGTGGCTAAGGTAAAGAACAGCCCGACGGGAAAGTATCTTAAGAAGATGTTTGCCGAGTAGCTCTAGCCAAAGTAGGTAGAGGGATTGTGTTGGCTGGGTCTGCTACACTTATTACTGATGGATAAAAAGAAGTTGCTGGTAGTACTAGCAGTCGTTGCGGTGGTGGGCTTAGCGACGTTTTTCCGTATGTACGACATCACCAACTATCCGCCAGGGCTGTTTCCTGATGAGGCAGCTAATGGGGAGGATGCCTTGCTGATTATGGAGGGGGACTATCGCCCATTTTATCCCCGGGGGAATGGACGCGAGTCACTCTTCTTTTATCTCGAGGCGATTTCATTGTCGTTGTTTGGCGTGGGAGTTTGGCAGCTGCATCTCGTGGCAGCTTTGATTGGAGTGCTGACGGTTTTAGCTACATATTTTGCGACGCGGGTCTGGTTTGGTAGATTGGCTGGGATCTTAGCGGCGGGTCTGTTGGCCACTAACCATTGGCATGTCACCATGTCGCGGACAGGATTTCGGGCGATACTCATTCCCCTATTAGTGGCGCTGTTTACGGCTTGGGTGGGTTATACCATTCAAGCTGTTAAGAAGAAGAGGAGTAGGTCTTCGATGG
>JACZRJ010000083.1 GCA_022574795.1 Patescibacteria group bacterium
GAAGTGAGATGTTGACCTTTGACCAAACCTTGGGCTAATTCTGAATCCAGGACTTGCGCTGGTATGCCTTTAGAGTCCGCTGACATCAGCCTAACCACCGAGGTTTGCTCACTCACGTCTGAAATGAGGCCAACAAGTATCGATCCGCCAATCACCACTGGTGCACCAATCACAATACCATCGCTCGCTCCGCGATTAAGGACCAGCTTTGTTCGAAAGGCATCAAGGTGGCCGCTCGTCAAAGCAGGAACTGCCGTAAATCCCGCGAACGATGGCGCCCCCAGCTGGCTTTTCAGTCGTCGATACTCAGTCTGCTCAGAACGAAGTCGGTAATTTTCTGCGGTAAGCTCTTGCAGTCGGCTGATCTCAGCGTCCGTGATTGTCAGCGGGCGTAGCCTAGTAATCGTTGCCGTGGTGGCTATCCAAGAGCGCCACAGGGTGCTACTGACTGGTTTCAACAACGGCAAGCGCAGCACTAGCAGCACGGCAACCATCAACCCTAAAATAACTACCAGCGTTTTTCCCCGGGCGGACATACCTTAATAAGTGATACCAAACGAAATTAATCGTCGACAGGTCTAACGCAACCGAACATCGTGCACGCTCGGTAATAACATTTCTTGAACTGCCTCCAAGTCCTCCAGCACTATACCGGTGCCTCTTACCACCGCTGTTAGGGGATCTTCGGCTAAGCGTGCCGTAATATGCGTAGCCGAACTTACCACGTCCTCAAAACCACGGATTAATCCACCCCCGCCCGCCAGTGTAATACCATGCTCGATGATATCTGAGATTAGCTCAGGCGGAGTCTCTTCAATAGCCATTTTTATCGCGTCAACAATCGCTGTCATAGATCTGTGCAAGGCCTCTTTAATCTGTGAATTGTTCATAATAATTTCCTTTGGTAAACCAGTGACCAAATCACGCCCGCGCACGGGAGCTTCGAGCGGCTCAGCTAGATCAGTCACCGCACCAATTCGAATTTTAATCTGCTCGGCAGTGCGCTCACCGAGCAGAATATTAAAGTTATCACGCGCGTATTGCACAATATTCTCATTCATCTCATCCCCGGCCGTTCTCAAGGTTTTGCTCACCACAATTCCCCCTAATGAAATAACAGCAATTTCTGTCGTCCCACCTCCAACATCAACTATCATGGTTCCCTGGGCCTCGTGCACCGGCAGACGACAGCCAATGGCGGCGGCCATCGGCTCCTCAATCAAGAAAACTTTTCGCGCTCCAGCTCTCAAGGCTGCCTCCTCAACCGCTCGTCGCTCAACCTCAGTCACGGATGAGGGTAGGCCAATAACGATTCGCGGTCGGGGCAAGAGATGCCAACCCTCTTGATGAACTTTTTGAATGAAGTAGCGCAACATCTGCTCGGTAACTTCAAAATCCGAAATAACACCGTTACGCAGCGGGCGAATTGCTACAATATGAGCCGGGGTCTTGCCGACCATTTGTTGGGCCTCCTTGCCGATGGCCAGAACTTCCTGGGTGTTCGCATTGAGCGCCACTACGCTCGGCTCGTTGATCACAATACCCTTGCCTTTAACATAGACTAACGTGTTTGCGGTTCCGAGATCAATACCCGTATCAAGAGAAAATTTACTAAAAAACTTATCGCTGAGACTCATAGCGGGTCTTATTCAATAGAGCTGAGTGTGTAAGGACTAATAGGCATCAGCTGATTGTACAACCTTAAGCGCATCTGTCACATTAACGAGCTTCACCTCTTCCTTAGCCCGCCTTTTTAGCTCAAGGCGCTCCCCGGTCTTAGCTGAAATAACCGCTCGCCAGGGTAAGCCAATTAAATCAGCATCTTTTAGCTTCTCGCCTGCGGCGACCTCTGGTCGATCATCATACAGCACTTCAACCCCAGCCGAAGTTAACGCTTCGTAAAAGTCATCAGCTCGCTGCGCTACTCCAGTGTCTCCTGAGGACAGGGCGACTAGCTGCACCTGATACGGAGCCACGGCTTCTGGCCAGATGATGCCCTGATCGTCATGCCCTCTCTCAACCAGGACACCCATAACTCGAGATGTCCCAATGCCATAAGAAGCCATATGTACCGGCTGAGCCCGACCAGCCTTGTCGGTGTAAGTATACGAAAAAGCCTTCGAAAATTTCGTCCCCAGGGGGAAGATATTACCAACCTCCGAGGCAGCGAATGGTTCACTGTTGGCCATCAGCTCAGCTGAGGCTACCTCTTTGTTATAATAGACCGCTTGCTTGGTATCATAATAGACCAGGTCCTCACCAGTCTCACACCGAGCGTTAAATTCATGGGAATAATCATCAGTAAAGTCGCCCCCTGAAGCCAAGGTCAGCACCGTGTCATCTCCCAGTCCCAGTCGATTGAAAATAGTGCGATAAACGTCCTTCAGGTGATCATAGTACTCGCTCAGATCATCAGCGGTGGCATGAAAGCTGTACAAATCCTTCATGCGAAACTCTCGCCCCCGCAAAAGTCCCGACTTCGGGCGCTCCTCATTCCGAAACTTAGTCTGTATTTGATAAACCGCAAAAGGCAGATCCTTATAACTTGGTTTTACCGTTTGGGCGATTGGCGTAATAACTTCCTCGTGAGTGGGGCTAAGTACATAGCGAGCGTCATTCTTTTTTCGCGACAAATCATTAGCCGCGCTGGCTTGAAATAAAATATCAACTGATTTGAAACGGTCAGTTTTCTCCCACAGGGCAGTTGGTACGATCGACGGCATCAACATTTCAGCCCCCACCGTGTCCATCTCCTGGCGAATGATATCCTCGATTTTATTAAGCACACGCCAACCCAACGGTAGAAAAGTATACACGCCAGCCATGGTTTGGTGAATAAAACCACCCTTGCTCAGCAGGGTGGCATTCACCGAGTCATACTGCTTGGCTTGCTTATTGGTTTTGATAAAGCTGTTGTGGTACCGCATAGGCTTACTCTAGACGAATCGAAGTATATCTTGCCAGGTAATGAACAAGATCAGTACCAGCAGCAGCATAAAACCAACCGTGTGAGCCAAGTGTTCAGTTTTAGCTGGCAAACGTTTACCTCGGATCTGCTCGATCAGCACAAACAAAATTCGACCACCATCGAGCGCCGGTATTGGCAGGATGTTAATGATAGCCAAATTGAGACTGATCAGACCGGCAAATTCGAGGACAAAACCAAAACCCATTTGAGTTACTTCATTGGTATACGAGGCAATACCAACAGGCCCCAAAAACTGGACTCCCCCAATAGAGCCAGTCACCACCTGTCTAGCCAGGTCGCCAAATTGTCCCAGAATAGCAGCCAGCATCTGCCCGGTTCGCACCACCCCGTGCCAGGGCGCTTGCCACCAGGGGACTGTAATCAGGCCTATGCCGGAGAGTTGGACACCGATTGCTCCCTCATCCACCGGCGGATTCTCTCTGGCCAAAACGACAAGTTCGTGTCTGACGCCTTGGCGGTCAATAAGTAGGCGTAGCTCCTCACCGAGGTGTTGGGTGACTACCTCCTGGACTTGCCTCGTCGTCGGTTGTACCAAGCCGTCAATGGCGGCAATTCTGTCGAAAGGCAACAGCCCCGCTGCTTTAGCCGGGGAGCCTTCTGCTATCTCAACAATGTAGGTTTGCTGCCGTGACAACTGCGCTGCATTATCGTCAGTCACCGCGGTGGGAATGCCAATAACACCCTGCACACTAAGCAGAACTGCGGTCAGTGCCACATTCATAACGACGCCAGCCGACAAAATGGTAATGCGCCAGCCAGCCGATTTCGACGCAAAGCTATTAGGACCAGGTTTCGTATCGT
>JACZRJ010000004.1 GCA_022574795.1 Patescibacteria group bacterium
GTACCCGTGCCTGGCAAACCACCCTCACATCCTCCTACCGCCACTCAATCCTGTCAATGAAAGTACGTATTATGCTCTTTGAAATATGGCAGCTAGGGTCCTTACCTCTCCAAATAAATGGCTCAATGTATTGGTTCGACCTGGTAATAGAAGGCTGGACTGACTAACGTGTTCCTAGAGGAGCTGTGGTGTTCTCTCTAAAGCTAGAGGTTAGATTATTAAAGGGAAAAGCCGTTTGCTATTTGCCAATCCAGAATTAGGTGGTCCTGATATACTGAATATATGCAACGAAGAGTGAGGGCAGTGATACGTAGATTAACAACGTAAGTGCACAGCCTTTTCATTAAGCACCTGCACTGGCGTTAGCCAGTTCAGCCGTTTACGTGGTCTAGTATTCAATAACCAAGCGGCTCGATCAAGTTGAGCTTGAGTGACATCTTTTAATGAAGTTTTCTTAGGAAAGTATTGTCTCAGCAGACCATTAAGATTCTCATTACAACCACGTTCCCATGAGGAGTAAGGATGAGCGAAGTACACTGTAGTTTTAGTCTCTCGTTCAATGAGCTCGTGAGCCGAGAACTCACTACCGTTGTCGTAGGTAATGGTTCGTCGCTTGGATTGAGGTAGCTTACTAAACTTTTTCCTCACTGCATGGCGTACTGCCTGGGCAGTTGATCGCTCTAGCTTATCTAGAAATACATACCCACTCTTTCGTTCAACATGAGTTAGAATGGCACTTTTTCTGTCTGTACCCACAACCGTGTCTCCCTCCCAGTCACCGAACCTTCCTCTCTTATCTACTATAGTTGGTCTAGTATCTATCCAACGCTTCTTTTGCCTCTCTCGCCACGCTTCGCGGGTTGCAGTGCCATGTTTACGTCGCCACTTACCTTTACGAGAGCGTAAACACTTCTTTAAGTCAGATCTTTCTTCATAGATCCAACGGTAAATGGTCATGTGACTTACTGACCCTGACCAAGCAGCGATTTGCTCTGGTGACCAGTGTCGGTTTACAAGCTTTCTTTCAATTTGTCGTTGAAGCTTTTTGTTGTAGGTAAGCTTACGACAACATTGATTAGCTCTTCGTCTTCGGGCAATGGTTAGTAGTTTGGCTGTAGTAGCATGGTAGCGACCAGCTCCATTACGTTTCAATTCACGACCAATGGTCGTGTAATGCAGGCCTAATTGCTGGGCAATGAATGAATGAGTGTGCCCCGCTCGTTTGAGAGCGGCCAACCTAACTCGATCTTCTTGGGTAAGATGATGATACAGCATCGTGTTATTGGTTTAATGGATGAAGATGGACTTCAACCAGCTTACCAATGCATGATGCTGTTTGTGTGCACTTCGGGGTTTAATTCACCCCTTATCTATTGACAGACAGCATATTTACTGTATCTTAATAAATGTGGAGGTAGGTACCTGGTCGCTGTGGACCGTCGCGGTTCATAGAGGAAAGTCCGGACACCCCTTTGTTCTAAACAAATGTCATGGTGGCAGGTAACACCTGCTGTCCCACAACCTTTACTTCTAAAGTGCGTGGGATAAGGCTTGGAACGAGTTAGTGAGGGCGATACTTCACGTGAATATCTCTCTTACTAAATCAAGTACGACGAAGAGTGCAACAGAAACATACCGCTTGGCCTTAGCAATGAGGCTTAAGTAAGGGTGAAATCGTGGTGTAAGAGACCACGCGGGTTGACGGTAACGTCAGCACGGAGCAAACCCCACCTGGTGCAACCTCAAGCAGTATCATAAACCAATCACGGTTTATGGTCGGTAGAGGGCATTGAGGCCTGCTGCGAAGCAGTCCCCAGATAGATGGCCAGTAATCCCGCCTAAAAGCGGGAGGACAGAATCCGGCTTATCGCCTGTCTCCACCACAAAAAATCCCGCGGTAGCGGGTTTTTTTGCGCTTTACCGTAAGGCTACTTAGCCTTTGTCTAACGCCCGATCCAAGGCCTCGTTGACCAAGGCGTCAGCTTTCTCGTTTTCCTCTCGCGGCACATGCCTAAACTCTGCTCGTTCAAACTGCGGCACCAAACCACAGACACGGTCATAAAGTGGCCGCAGTTGGGAATTCTTAACTCGATACTCACCACCAATCTGTTTGACCAACAGTTCACTATCTAAAAAACATTCTATCTCGGTCACACCCTCCGCCACCGCCCGGGCCAAACCGGCCAGTAAGGCTTGATATTCGGCCTGATTATTAGTGGCCTCTCCAATATACTCACCATGCGAAATCGGCTCACGCTTAGCTAGCTCTAAAACATAGCCAATGCCCGCCGGCCCAGGATTACCCCTGGCTCCTCCATCGGTATATAACGTAGCCTTCATGTGTCAAAACGCTACTGCGATTGTTCCTCAAATGCAACCTCTCCCGCCGGAGCTATGTGCTCAACCACCAGTTGCAAACTATGTCGACCACGCCAGGCATTCTCCTCAGGATACCCAATGACATCTACCTGAGTGCCGACCAGCTCCTTGATCTCAGCCATCCGTTTACCCAAACCAAAACCGATCCCATCCAACTCCTCATGCTCACGCCAAAAAGTAAACTTAATATGAGCTCCACCGCGACCCACCTCTCGCCAGTCAACCAGCAATAAATTACGAATTGCCAAAGCTGGCCGCGCATTGCCTTCACCATATGGCGCAAATTGAGCCAAGACTCTTACTAAAGAGAGAGTTATTAAATCAACCTCAACAATAGCATCAGCTTGAGGCGCGCTGTGAGGCTGGGCCTGTTCGAGGTGATCCCGGGCAGCTTGCTGAACAACTTCCCCTAACTGATCAAGTGCCTCCCACTTGGCCGTAAACCCCGCCGCCTTGGCGTGACCACCAACCCTAATTAAATGGTCCTCCCCAGCCTGTAACAAACTCAAAATATTGATGGTTGAAAACGAGCGAGCTGAGCCAACCGCTTCTTTCCCGTTGCCACCAATCACAATAGCTGGCCGTGAATATTTTTCAGCCAAGCGACCAGCTGCCACACCAACCACCCCTGCCTCCCACTCAGTATTATGGACAAAGATCACTGGTGCCTCTTCATCAACCTGTGCCTCAGCCTCACGCAGCACGCGTTGCGAGAGAACTCGACGTTGTCGGTTAAGTTTCTCCAGAGCACCAACTAACTCAGCTGCCTTTTCCTCAGTCTTGGCTAACAGTAAATCAAAAGCTAACCAAGAATTTTGCATTCGCCCGGCTGCATTGAGACGAGGTATTAGTTTCCAAATTACCTCATGCTCTGTCAGTGAATGCGCCTCCACTCGGGCCGCCTTGAGCAGTGCGATTAATCCCGGTCGTTGAGTATGTCGCAGCATTTGTAAACCGAAATGGACAATTGCTCGATTTTCACCAAGTAACGGCACCACATCAGCCAAGGTTCCAATCGCAGCTAAATCTAACAGTTTTTTATCGAAGTCAGGATCAGTCGACGAACTTCGGTCATCTGCTAACAAGGCAACTGCCAATTTTAAGGCTAGCCCGGCAGCACTGGGTAAACCCCCCGCGAAGAGTTTTGCCGACAACATCGGATGCACAATGGCGCTCGCTGCCGGCAGCTCGTCAGGTAATTCATGATGATCAACTACAATGACATCGATACCTTTTTGGGAGAGCTCGGCTATTTCAACCCCGGCCGTAATACCACAATCAACCGAGATTAACAGATCTATTTCTGGAGCCAACTGCTCCAGAACACTGCCGTTCAAGCCATAACCATCGGTATTACGATTAGGTAGATACGGTGTCACCTGAGCCGATAGTTGTTGCATAACCGCCACTACAATAGCTGTACTGGTAACTCCATCAGCATCGTAATCACCCCAGATCAAAATTCTCTCCTTTTTTTCAATCGCTTGATAAATTCTGTCGACAGCCGCAACGACCCCGGCGATGTCTCGCGGCTCGCAAAAATCCCTCTCAAAGCTCGGCGACAGAAAACGCTCAGCGCTACTCTTGGCCACACCACGCTGATCAAGTAACAAACGCTGCAACTCCTCTTGGGATGTAACTGGTCCCCTGCCTCCTGCTCGCACGTGCCAGGCCACAGTCATGGCCGCAGTATAGCCCGCCCAATAGCTGACGGCTATCCCCTTACTACCCTAGTGTACGCCGCGCCGCCTATCGTAGGACCAAGTCCTGAGTTGCGCGGTTCAGCTACGACTTAGCCCCGCTGATTCGCCCTACGACTCACTTCGTTCCGCCCTGCTGAGGCAGGGTTTCGCTGCGGCTCGCTGCAGGGTGAAGGGTTTGCGTTTACTTAGCTGCGGCTAAGTTCTTGACGCAGCGTTTGGCCCTGCTGTTGTGACCTGGTTTCGCTGCGGCTTAGCCCTGCTGAGGCAGGGTTTTCGCTGCGGCTTAGCCTCTGCAATAAATCAATCAGCGCTGCATATTGCGTAATGAGGCTGGAAATCTCCTGTTGATTATCATCCTGTTGCTGCAGCATATAAACCATCCGAATCCAATAATCAGCCTCAATGGCAGATAACCGAGCCGCGGCCACATACTTGGTGAAATCCGCTCTCGTCGCTGACGCGTTGGCCCGAACTACCTCCAAACCAACCCCCATCGCCGCCTCAACCATTTGATCACGAACCACTGACCCTCCCCGTGAGTCAGTTACAGTGCCGGCCAAATCAGCTACGTCTTGCGTTACCTGAAAAATTCGATCCCACAACTCGGCCTGTTGCTTATCCCAAGCGGTAGTACCAGTACTGTTACTTTTCATAATTACGTATCTTCTGTGCCTTCAGTATACCGGAGGGAGCACCTTTTCGCCTACTAATTTAGTTTGCCTTAAAGACCCACTGCCTTTATCAGGCCACCTATTTAACAGCCACTGCTGCTGCCTGCCGAAACCGAGGTTGATTGTACGACAGGTACGGCTGTAAGACCTTGGCTAATTTTCCCTCGGTCTCATCTTCAATAGCCAGTAAGCGGTTATATTTAGCTGTCCGCTCTGATCTAACTGGTGCTCCCGTTTTTATTTGTCCCGCCCCAACCGCCACTGCCAGATCAGCAATAAAAGAATCCTCCGTCTCTCCCGACCGATGAGAGATCACCACCTGGTGCTTGGCTTCCTGAGCTAACAAAATAGCCTTGAGTGTCTCGGTTAGAGTGCCGACCTGATTCGGCTTTACCAACACGGCATTGGCCGCTTGCTTAACAATCCCCTTACGCATTCTGGTGGTATTCAAACCATATAGATCATCACCAACTATTTGCACAGCATGTCCGTAGGCCTTGGTGAACTTTTCCCAATCTTCCCACTCATCTTCAGCAAACGGGTCCTCGAACGATATGAGCGGATACCGCTCGCGCCACAACTTATACTGATACGCCAAATCCTGCGGCGATATCATCGCTCCATCTAGATTGTAGCCGCGCTGCTCAGCATCAAAAAATTCATTGGCGGCCGCATCAATGCCCAGAAAAGCGTCCACTCCGGGCACATAGCCGGCCTCTTCAATCGCCCTCACTAAAAGGGTAAAAACGGTCTCACTCTTATCGAGCTTGGGAGCAAAGCCACCTTCATCAGCCACTTCAACTTGAAAGCCTTCCTTGGCCAGCACCTCCGCTAAAGCGTGGTAAATTTCTACTCCCATCCTTAACGCTTCCGAAAAACTAATCGTGCCAACCGGTAACACATGATACTCCTGTATCGACAGGTTGTTACTGGCATGTTTGCCTCCGTTAATCAGATTCATTTGTGGAATTGGCAGCCGCGGCTCTCGTTTGGGAAACAATTGCTGCAAGTACAGGTACAGCGGCAACCCCTGCGCCGCCGCTTCGGCCCGAGCACAAGCTAAGGAAACTGCTAAAATTGCATTAGCGCCAAGTCGCGACTTGTCTACTGTGCCATCGAGCTCAAGCATGAGACGATCTATCTTACTCTGGCTGGCAGTGTCCTTACCGATCAGCACACCATTAATTTCTACTTTGACATGTTCAACCGCCTTAAGCACCCCCTTACCTCGATACCTCTTGGCATCACCATCACGTAGTTCATGAGCCTCGTGCCGGCCAACTGAAGTTCCTGATGGCACCGTGGCGATACCTACCACCCCGCCGGCTCTAACTTCCGCCTGCACCGTAGGATTTCCCCGGGAATCTAAAACCTCACGAGCAGTTATCGCCTCAATCCTGGGCATACAAAGGCTTTAATCCCGGTAAGTCTCGGCCTTCCAAATAATCCAACATAGCTCCGCCCCCAATAGAAACATGGTTAAACTTTGCGCGAACCTGGGCTTGCTCCAACGCTATTACTGTATCACCTCCGCCAACGACGCGATGGTTATCCAGGGCCGCCAACTGTATCGCTAACTCCCTCGTACCTACGGCATAAGCGGGTATCTCAAAACGCCCGACTGGTCCATTCCACAAGACGGTTTGAGCCTGAGCTGCCCCCGCTACTAATTGATCAATTGACGCTGCCCCAATATCCCACAGACGAGTCACGTCTGGTGGTATCGCGCTAGTTAACAACGTCTCCACTCCCTGTTCTCCATCTTCCGATCCGATCACTACATCCACCGGCAACACCAGCTTTTTTGATTTAAGGGCAAGTACCCGCTGAGCATCAGCTAACTCTGCCTCGGTAAATCCAGCAGTTGAAACATCTCCTTGCGCAGCCAGCAGCACATTACCAATTTCGCCAGCCACATATAAGGTATCAACGACGAGCAAAAGGCTCTCTAATAGCTTAACTTTCGTAGCAATTTTCCCGCCGGAAACTATCGCCACGTACGGCCTCGCCGGATTATTTTTAAGCTTATCGAGTTGTGTGATCTCAAGTTCAGTACGCCGACCAGCACAGGCCGGTAAAAACTTAGGAATGATTTCTAAAGACGTCCGCCGACGATGACTCCCGCTAAAGGCTTCATTAATATACATGTCAGCGACACTTGCTAGCTCTTTAGCAAATTGCTCGCTGAGACTCAGCTCTCGCTCGTCAATTCGCACGTTAGGGAGCATGACAATACCGCCAGCCGATAAACCAGCCACCACTGCTTCAACTGGGCTGCCACTAAAATGCTTGGTTTGAACAACTGTCTCATGCAACAACTGCTCTAGTCGCTTGTGGATCGGCGTGAGGTCCGCCTCTTCCGGATTTTCTTCTGGTCTGCCCCGCCGAGGCAAAATAATAATTTTGCACCTCCGCTGAATCAGCTCCTCAATTGTCGGCAACGTCGCTTTAATCCGAAAATCCTCGAAGGCATCCACCTCGCCATCATCGCCAAATGAAATATTGAAATCCACCCGCAGCAACACCCTCCGCCCATCCAAGGGAAGATCATCCATTGTCACTAGCTTTCGCTCACCCATAGCCTATATCATACTGCAGTACCTACTACAGGAAAAAGCCAACCTTGCCAGGTCTCACCAAACCAGCCAATATAAAAAGAGACGAATTTCTGCTCTTTCACAATAAGGACAAGGTAATGATATGAAAAAAGTACGACTACTAACCAGGCCTGAGTTGTTAACACTAAGAAAAGTTGGCTGGGGTATCACGCTGCTTTTCCCCCTCGCCTGCTTTCTGCTGGCCATCGACACCTGGATTTCCGTTCCATTATTCACCACCTTTGAAGAAATATCTGTGTTTATTGTGCTTCCGACCGGTGCCCTAGGCACATTTATACTCGGATTCTCTATGATCAGATACACCAACAAGCGTCTGTAGACCAGAGTATATGTTCCCAACAGTCCTTAACCACGCCCTCCCCACAGGGCGTTTTATTAATCCCCAAAATGAATGAGTAGCTCGATAGAGCTACCATGAATTTTGAGGGATTAATAACCCCGCCTCTCTTCTCCCTCTTTCCCCCCAGCTATCCAAACGCCTATCTATCAAATTGGTCTCAAGCGGAAGATTGATTGCGGGTGGCGCCGTAGAGAGCCGGGCCGAGGACGGTCAATCCGGGGCCCCGACAATAACGTCTATTTAAAATGTCCGGGGTGGGGATTGCCGAGCCGCAGGACCGGGAGTCCGCTACGGCGACAGGACCCGCAATCAATCTTTTCCAATTTGCACCACCTGCTCCACCAGGCGATTGGAATAGCCCCACTCATTGTCGTACCAGGCCATCACCTTTACCAAATCACCATCAACCACCCGCGTCATAGACAAATCCACAATCGCTGAATGAGGATCACCCACAAAGTCACTAGAGACAACCGGATCCTCAGTGACGGCTAACACACCTTGGTAGGGCGGCTTGTCTGCCGCCTCCTTAAAAGCAGCATTTACCTCTTCAACAGTTACCGGCTTACTCGTCACCACAGCAAAATCTGCCAGGGAGACTACTGACACCGGTACCCTCAGCGCCACCCCGTCAAATTTACCCGCCAACTTTGGATAGGCCTTGGTCGCCGCAACCGCCGCTCCCGTCGATGACGGTACGATATTGACCGCGGCAGACCGACCGCGACGGGGATCATTCTTGGCTAAACCATCAACTAAACTTTGCGAAGCGGTGTAAGCATGAACAGTGGTCAACATTGCTTTGGCCACGCCAAAAGCACCATCCATAACTGCCACCACTAGTGCCGCACCGTTAGTTGTGCACGAACCGCTGGAAATTATGTCTTTACCTACCATGGCATCATCGTTAACGCCTCTAACAATTGTCGCTAAGCCCTCACTTTTTGTCGGTGCCGAGATAATCACTTTCCCAGCGCCGGCGGTAATATGTTTACGTGCCTCTGCCTCTTGGGTAAAAACACCAGTCGATTCAATAACGACATCGATTTTCATATCCTGCCAGGGTAACTTTGACGGATCTGCTTCACTAAGCGTGGCAATTTCAATATCATCAATGACCAGCGAACCCTCCTTAATAGCAACCTCGCGAGCGTAGCGACCATAGACCGAGTCGTAGCGTAATAAATAGGCCAGGTTCTCTGGATCACCCAAGTCATTTATCGCTACAACTTCAACATCCTTGTCCTCCAGCGCAATCTTGAAAGCAGCTCTGCCAATTCTACCGAAGCCATTTATCGCCAGCCGTATCATACTTTAAAGTGTAACAAATTCCTCAGGAATAATGTCACTATTCTCTTCAATGAGCTCCAGCAATTTTTCTTCTCCCAGCAACCCCTCACGAGCTCCAATGTACTGCACGACTGAGGTAGAGTTTGCATTGCCCCACAACATGGCCTCGGCTAAGTCTTTGCCCTTCACCATCGCACTAATAAAACCTGAGCCATAGGAATCTCCAGCCCCAGTTCGCTCGATCACCGGACCTCGAAATATTTTCAAATACCAAATGGTTTTCCCGTCTGATACGTACGAGCCGTCTGGCCCGTCAGTAATGACCATGATCTGAACACCGATATCATGATAACTCTTGGCTAGCTCCTTAATATCATCAGTGGTAACGCCCAACACTTCGGCAGATTCTTGTCTATTGAGAAAGAGCATTTCTGTTTCTGCTAGCAAGGGCAGCAATTTCTTTTTACCCAAGTGCATTTGATGAGTGCCCGGGTTAAAGGCCAACTTGACCTTGGGGTTATCCTTAACAAAATTGAGTGATTGCTCATGCATGGCTTCCACCCCATCGCCTGATGCCGAGGTCAAATAAATCCACTCAGTCGGCTCAAAAGTTGGCAGCTGATAGTCCCGCGGCTCATGATAGACTAAGATTGTCCTCTCTTCCTTATAATTAATGACCGCAGAAAAATTTGTACCGTGTTTCTTGTCAAAAGTAACATACCGCGAATCCACGCCGTTTTCCTCAAGAATATCCTTGGCCAATCGCCCCTGGACATCATCCCCTACCACCGTATAAATCGCCGACCGCAGACCTAAACGAGCCACGCCAATTGCATTATTAGCTGCATTCCCCACCGCCGATATATCCGTTTTCTGATCAACTGCTATCTTATCCGCGTAATCAAAACATAACCGACAGTTTTCCCCATCAAGGTCGCACTGCAAGCTAGCATCAGACATCAACAAAAAGACGTCCTGGGTAGTATCACCAATCGCTACAACATCAAACCTGTCGTTCACTTCGCTCATACAGTAACAAGTATACAGTATTGAGTCGCAAGCACGACCACGAACGAACTACCCGATGCTTACCAGGTGATACTTGTTGCTAATCTGCTTTGCCACTCGCACCAAACACTTTGTTCTTTTTCTCAACCACCACCTGCACCGCTTCGCGAGCTGGCCCTAGTATCTTCCTGGGATCAAGTTTGTCGTGTTCAGTATCAAAATATGCCCTGACGGCTGCTTCAAAGGCTATGCGTAACTCAGTGTCAACATTCACTTTGCAAACATTTGTCTCAACCACCCGGGCTAGATGTTCATCCGATATGCCAGACGCACCATGCAGCACCAACGGCACCTCGGGAACTGCCTGGACCAGCTGCGCCACCAGCTCAAAGCTACTAAACTCCTGACCGGTAAAAGCTCCATGAATCGTTCCCACCGAGACAGCCAGCGCATCAACCCCGGTTTCCTCAACAAATCTCCCCACTTCAGCAGGTTTAGTTAAGACCTCCACCGGTACCGGCTCGCCACGCAGCTCTTTTTGACCCTCTGCTCCCAGCATGGCACCGAGCTCTGCCTCAACCCACACCTGGCGCGAATGAGCGTAATCAACAACTTCTTTCGTTATCGCGATATTTTCCAATAATGGCAATCTCGAGGCATCAATCATCACTGAGGTATAGCCAACCTCGATGCAGTCCTTTATTATCTCTAAGCTCTTACCATGATCGAGATGCAATACTACCGGCACGCTACTCTCCTTAGCTAAGGAGACAATAATCTGGCTGAGTTGGTGTAAACCACCATATTCAATAGCTCCCTCTGACGTTTGCACAATCACGGGTGCCCGGCTCTTCTGCGCGGCCCAGATAATCGCCTGGGTCACTTCCAAATTTGAAGTATTAAATGCTCCGATGGCGTAGCCCATGTTAAGAGCCCTAGCAAACAGGTCATGGGGTGCAGTCAACATAACAGCAAGCTTTTGATAGCTCCTTATTTACGCTTGGCTCCCGCCCCCTTGAAGCTGCTTGATGATATTAACAAATTGACCAGGATGAACCGAGGCACCTCCGACCAGCACTCCATCAACACCTGGCTCAAATACGAACGAGGCCACATTATCGGGCGTAACACTGCCACCATACAATATTCGCAGTCTTTCAGCGGCCTCAACACCAAATCGATCAGCCGCCAACTTTCTGATTAGCAACATGGTGCCAGCAATGTTATTGGGATCGGGCAACTCATCGGGTTGGTTAGCACTAATTGCCCAGATGGGTTCATAGGTTATCACTAATTTACTGAGCGATACGCGAGTCATCTTGTTGAGAATAGTTTTAGTCTGCTCGGATACTCGGGCTGTTGTCTGCTCGCTCGCTCGCTCCTGGGCCGTCTCCCCAACACAGACCACTGGGGTCAGCCCGTACTTAAGCAGTGTCGAGACCTTAACTTGGACTTCCTCATCACTCTCGCCAGTCAGTGCTCGCTGCTCAGAGTGCCCAACAATGCACCACTGGGCAAAGGGCTTGATTTGCAAAACTGACACTGAGCCAGTCCAGGCACCCTTCTCTTCCCAGTGAATATTTTGAGCGCCAACAGCCAGTTTAGTAGATTTCTTAACTGCCTCCGCTACTCCAGCCAGCGACGGAAAGGAGGGACAAACAACTACCTCAACATCAAGAGCTACATTCTTAAGAAGATTTTTTATCGCCCCAATAGTCTCCAGCTCCGCCTTATGCGAGAGCTGCATTTTCCAGTTGCCCACTACCAAACGCTTACGTTCCTTACGTTCCATAATTTAAGTTTACCTGATACCTACCCAGCCCGGAAAAGAATCTGGCTAACCTGAGACAACAACCTACAACCCCAACAAAGCCTTAACCGTAAAGGATGTCCCCAGCGTTAACGCGGTTACAATACTTGCTGACACGATCAAGCCCAAAAAGATGGCCAACGATGCTTTAGGCTTCGACAAACCAAACACAAAGGCTGCCAGCACACCAGTCCAGGCCCCTGTTACCGGTAGCGGGACAGCCACAAAAGCAGCCAGGGCCCAGACGCCATAGTCATCAACCTGGCGGCCCAGCTTGCGCTGTGTCCGGTCAATCAGCTTAGCCAGAAAACGATCAATCGCTGGTGACTTTAGGCGGGCATATTCTGAGGCCCGCTCAAAAAATAGCAGGAGAAAATACACCGGCAGCATATTACCAATGAGCGACAGCACAAAAGCTTGCCCGACTGGCATTTTGTATACCAGCAAAGCCACGGGTAATCCTACCCGTAACTCACCAATGGGCAGTGCCGCTAAAATAATCGTCCCGACCGCCGGCGGGAAAATTGCCAAATACCCGACAAGTGTCTCGGTAATACCCATAGTTATTCATCTGCTTCTGGAGCTGCCCGGCCTGGCTGTTCCTTGAACTTAGTAATATCAACACCGCGCAAAAAATCGGCGGCGGCCTCTGGTTTAAGAGTATTGATTTCTAGCCCCGTGCCTAGTTCAAATCCTCCCCAGAGGTTCTTCAAACGAGGCAGCACTTCAATGTGCCAACGATAGTTCTTGAACATGGCAGTATCACAAACAAATCCGGTATCATCGCACGGAGCACTGTGAACATAGTAATTAAAAGGCGGATCCTTCAAGCCCACATACAAACAACGAAATAACTGCTGCATGATCTGGGCCAGGGCTTCCCGCTGATCAGGACCAATGCTTTCAAAATACGGCTCATGTTGTCGTGGCATTATCCAGGTTTCAAAAGGTACCCGGGAAGCATAAGGACAAAAGACAACGAACTGCTCATTACTGAAGACAATTCGCTGACCATCTTCCTCTTCAAAACGGAGTACCGCTCCAAAAGGTTCCTCGTTATGCTTCGAGGCATAGCGCTCCGCCCCATACAGACTATCCTGCCGATCGCTGGGCAACACCGGCACGGACGACTTCGGGTTCGACGTGTTCCTGGAGCATGCCCCGGCCTCGACCGGCACGTTCGCCGAGGTCACGGGCAGCCGCCTGAGTTCGGGCGAGGCCGACGACGACATTGCCGCCACGGGCCTGGAGGTCGATACCTACACCGCCGACCAGACCCTGACCACGGCGAACCAGATCGTGCTGGTGGATGCCACAAGTGGCAATGTGACCATCACCCTTACTGCGGTTTCGGACCTGACGGGCGAGGAGTTTGATGTCTCCAAGATCGACAGCAGTGGCAATACAGTGACCGTGGCAGCGGCAGGGTCGGATGAGATCAACGGTAGCTCTGAAGTGGTCATATCATCCCAGTACGAGTCGGTTACGTTCTACACTTCGCCCACTGCTTGGCATATCAGATGACCTACGCACCCGCCGTACTCCGCACTGTCGGCAACACCACCTACCAGACCGTGGCTGACGAGGGTGCCTCGTCAACGATGTACGCCATGCTGGACGAGATTCGTGCCATGCGGATGGACATGGCACAGGTGGACGGGGCAGCCATTGTCGATGGGTGCGGCAGCCTGCGCCGTGCCACGGTCAGTTCATCCGGTGCTCTGTCGGTGGGGCCTGCCCAGTTCGACGAGACAGCCAGTCAGACAATGGCGGTGGATGACCAGGCCTACAACTTCTTCAACCCCTCGCCCAACGACAAGTTCGTCATCACGGGTGTCCTGGCCTTCGCTGCAAGGGACATAAGCGATTCTTCGGACACGATCATCACTATCTACGAGGCCGACGAGAGTAACTCGACCACGGTGGACAAGACGCTGCTGGCCTTCGGCATGGGACGGCTCACCAACCTTCAGTTGGTGCCGCTAAACTTGCTGGTAAACGATGGCGTCTACATAAACGCCAAGACAACCGATAACACAGTCACAATGACACTGCTCGGCTACAAGATAAGTGTCTCTGGAGGTCTCTGATGGCATTTCTGATTGAAGACGGCAAAGGACGAGGCTTCAAGGCCGAGGTCAATGCCTCGAACGAGCTGGTGGTGCGTGCGATCCAGGAGGCTGAGATCGAGCACGCCTCGGATGACGGCGAAGCCTACGCATGGCACGCCCCGATCAGGGACATCGACACTGGCGACACCTTTCTGTTCGTCAAGAACCTGAGCAGTGAACCCCTGCACCTCAACCGCCTGGTGATTGCCGGCTCCAACGTGATCTGCCAGTGGAACATCGGGATCGGGTCGGCCACGACCACGCCTGCGGGAACTTCCGTTGTGGGCGTGAACATGAATCAGCAATTCTCGACGAAGCTGGCTGATGCCGTTGCGTTCACGGACGAGACGGCGGTGGCGGATGCCACGGTCATGTTCAATGTGTGGACACCGATCACCAACACGGTGGACTTCAGTCTCAACGGCATCATCCTGGGCCAGAACCATTACATCCAGATCAATCAGGAGACCGAGTCCACAAGCGGCAGCCTGACCCTGATCGCCCACTTCGGGTAAGGAACATCATGGCTGACATATATGTACTGACCGGCAACAACTCAAACACCTGGACGCTGGTGATGCACTTCGCCGTGCCCAACGTCAACAACGCGGTGGGCATCAACTTCCGCACGGCCCTGGTCAACAGCGGCATCGGGCTGAACACCGAGACTGGGCGGCGGACGGTCCTGCCCACGGGCGACGACACGGGCGGCACGATCAGTGCGGCTGAGGAGGCGTTGCTGGATGACGGCAGCCGGTTTGAGCATGTGTCGAGCTACCTCATTGAGAGTGGTGGGTCATCCAACGCTGAACTACAGGCGTCGATCAGGCAGTTCTACTCAGCCGAGAACACCCGCATCCAGAACGTCAACGC
>JACZRJ010000084.1 GCA_022574795.1 Patescibacteria group bacterium
ATGAGCTGTCCAAGCACCTCAAGAAAAACCGCAAAGACAACCACAGCCGCCGGGGGCTACTGGGCATGGTTAGCAAGCGCAAGCGGCTGTTAAGCTACCTACAGCGCGAAGACGAGAAACGCTACAAATCAATCACTAAAAAGCTTGGGCTCAAAGCAAACATTCCCACTCTCGCTTCCTCGTAAACTCATTTTAATCAGTATCGGACACACGCGTGAGCGACCTACCTAAGATTTCAGGCCAAACCTAGTAAGGTAAGGCTAGCCGAAGAATAAGCATATGGCTGATACAGTACAACACCCACAACAACGAGTCGGCGTGTTTGTCGATATCCAAAATATGTATTATTCAGCGCGGGCGCTCTATAACCAAAAGGTTAATTTTGGCAATATCTTAGAGCAGGCAGTTAGCGGCCGCCAGCTCGTGCGGGCTTTTGCTTACGGCATTACCACCGAAGAAGCTCACGAGGGAGAATTCCATGAGGCGCTGGGCAAACAGGGCTTTGAAGTGAAAACCAAGCCCCTGCAATCCTTTATTGGCGGCCAGAAAAAGGGCGACTGGGACGTTGGTATTGCCATGGATATGCTGCGGTTAGAACCTAAGATAGACGTCGGGGTGCTCGTCTCTGGCGATGGCGACTTTGTTCCGCTCCTGCAATTCTCCAAGGAAAGAGGCCTGAGGGTGGAGGTAATGGCTTTTCGAGAAAGCACCAGCAGCGCTCTTGTCGAGGCGGCAGACAGCTTCATTGATTTCTCGAGCGACACCAAGCGCTACCTCATCAGGGGAAAGCTAAGCTCCAAAGACAGTGACCAGACCGGCAAGAGCGACAAGGCTAACCGTCGCCGGGGCCCAGGGCGTCGTTTGACGGGGAGCGGCCGGGGCCGTACCATGCCAAAAATACTAGCGTAATTTAATTCAGGTAAGGAAGACGAGCTGTTACATCAGGTAATCTTTGGATCACTGCGGCTGTAAGATCCACAGCCATAGCGACCTGAAGATGGTACCTGAGACAAACGGGTCGCTCCACACAACTAAACGTTATGAGTAAACAATCAACCGCCGAAACGGTCAGCCACATTGAACTTGGCACCAGGGAACTGCGCCTAAGCACCGGCTTGATAGCCAAACAAGCGGGTGGTGCTGTTCTGGTGCAATACGGCGATACCGTGGTCCTCGGCACTGCCAATATGAGCAAGCCACTATATGATGACGGAGATTTTCTACCGCTGCTGGTTGACTACGAGGAGAAATTCTACGCTGCCGGCAAGATCAAAGGCAGCCGCTTTATCAAGCGTGAAGGACGCCCCTCGGAAGATGCCACTTTAACAGCTCGGCTCATTGATCGTTCCCTTAGGCCGCTATTTCCCGAAGCCATGATCAACGATATTCAAGTTGTGCTAACTGTCTTGTCCTACGACGGCGAAAATGATCCTGACATTCCAGCAGTTATTGCCGCCTCGGCGGCGCTGACCATCTCGGACGTGCCCTGGGCAGGCCCGGTAGCTGCGGTCCGCGTGGGACGCATCAACGGCAAATTCATCATCAATCCCCAGTTAGAGGAAAAAGAGAATAGTGACCTTGATCTGCTCGTTGTCGGAACCAAAGATCGCCTCGTAATGATTGAGGGTTCCGCTGACGAAATTGAGGAGGAAATACTGCTCGACGCACTCGATGAAGCCCAACAGGCCCTCGGAATTATTACTCCAGCTATTCTTGAGTTGCAGCAGAAGGTAGGTAAGGACAAACGAGAACCAAACCTACAAGTGCTAGCTGCGGATAACGTGAAGCGGGTCCAGGAACTTATTGAACAGTCTTTCGCCAAGGCACTCGAAGCAGCCCAGGGCAAGCAGGCTTTCACAGATGCCGAGCAAGCCGCCCTAGCCTCGGTGCAAGAGCAATTAACAGACGAGGAGAAGACCAAGATCTCTGACCAGGAAATCAAACATGCCATCCACGAATTTCGGGGCGAGAAAGCTCGCCAAAGGGCTTTTACCAGCGACACCCGAGAGGGCGGAAGAAAACTAAATGAAGTTCGCCCGATCGAAACTCAAGTCGGGCTATTACCGCGAACACACGGCTCCGGCCTGTTCCAGCGCGGAGAAACCCAAGTGCTAACCCTGACCACGTTGGGAGGCCCGGCCGATGTACAGTGGCTCGACACTATGGAAGTTGAAACCAAGAAGCGCTACATCCACCACTATAACTTTCCCGCCTTCTCAGTCGGCGAAAATAAGCCCAACCGCGGACCAGGCCGGCGAGAAATTGGCCACGGAGCCTTAGCCGAGCGCGCCCTGGTACCAGTCCTACCCTCAAAAGAGGACTGGCCCTACACCATGCTAGTAGTATCCGAAGTATTAGAGAGCAACGGCAGCTCCTCAATGGCTTCCGTCTGCGGCTCTACGCTATCACTGATGGATGCGGGCGTTCCCATCAAGAAACCAGTTGCTGGTATTTCTATGGGCCTCTTTATCGACGGCCAGGGTGACTATAAGATTCTTACCGACATTGCCGGCATTGAGGACGATCAGGGCGACATGGACCTCAAAGTAGCCGGCACAAATGATGGTATTACCGCTCTGCAAATGGACATTAAAGTTGAGAGCATCTCGCGTGACATCCTCTCCGATGCTCTGGCCCAGGCCAAGACTGCCCGCCTGTTTATTCTTGCAGCCATGGCAGAAACTATTGCCACGCCGAACAAAGAGCTCTCGCCCCACGCCCCACGAATTGAGACTGTCCGAGTAGATGTCGAGAAAATTGGCGATCTCATCGGGCCAAAAGGTAAACACATCAACGAAATTATTGAGCAGACCGGCGTGGATATTGATATAGAAGATGATGGCCTGGTCTCAATTACTTCAAATGACGAGCAAGGTATGGCCCAGGCCCTAGAGTGGGTACACAATATGACGCGCGAAATCAAAGCTGGCGAGAAATTTGAAGGACGCGTCACTCGTCTCATGGACTTCGGTGCCTTTGTTGAACTGACGCCGGGCACTGATGGCCTGGTGCATATTTCCCAATTCCGCGATGAGCGTGTCGACAAAATCAACGACGTTGTTAAAGTCGGCGATGTCATTCCCGTAATCGTTACAGAAATAGATGACATGGGCCGCATCAATCTATCCCATAAGGCAGCCATTGGTGGGCGAGCCGGTAAAAAAACACCTGTCCAGAAGAATGAAAACGCTGCCAAACTAAGCTCCAGCGAGCCCTTTAAAGGCCCCCGGCCACCAAAATAGTTCCACAAGGAGCGTGGTATAATCCCTCTCATGAGGGAGGGAAACAATACCCTAGCACTCCGCGATAAGGTAGCAGCCGCTGACCCAGTAATTCGCACCATGCGGGATGATTTACGTCTGGTATCTTCACCTAATTCACCACCCCTTAAAACAGTAACACCACCCAAGGCTGAGCCGCAGCGAAACCCTACGGTTAGGGCTGAGCTACAGCGAAACCCTGCGGTTAGGGCTGAGCCGCAACTAAGCCGCAGCGCAAACCCCGTCTCAACGGGGCGAAACCCTACGGGAAGGGCTACGCCGTCGCCTCCCCGACCACCCTCCCTCCCGCCTACAACGCACCAGCCACCCCAGCCGCCACCACAACTGCCGCTCCCACCGCGACCAGCTGACTCCAAACCCACGCCAGCCAAACCTCCTGCTGCCAGCCAGCAACCCCAACAAAAAAAATCGTTCTA